>JBBIUF010000015.1:0-53214 GCA_037440365.1 Chloroflexota bacterium | reverse complement strand
TCAAGAACTTGGATGCCGCCGCCGCCGCGCCAACCGTGGCGCCGACTGCCGCACCCAAACCAGCCGCGACCGGTAAACTCGAAATGTTCTCGTGGTGGACCGCCGGTGGTGAAGCCGATGGTTTGAAAGGCATGTTCGACGCGTACAAGAAATTGTATCCCAACGTCGAAATCGTGAACGCGACCGTCGCTGGTGGCGCTGGCACGAACGCCAAAGCCGTCATGACCACGCGCTTGTTCGGTGGCGATCCGCCGGATTCCTTCCAAGTGCACGCGGGCTTGGAAGTGGCGACCTACTCGCCCGAAAAATATCTCCAGCCGTTGGATGACATCTTTACTTCCCAGGGCTGGGACAAGGTTTTCCCAAAAGACTTGCTCACGCTCCTCTCCTACAACGGCCACTACTGGTCGGTGCCGGTGAACATTCACCGCGCCAACGTCCTGTGGTACAACAAAAAAGTATTCGCCGACAACAACCTCCAAGCGCCCAAGACGTTTGACGATTTCTTCAAAGCCGCTGACGCGCTCAAAGCGAAAGGCATCGTGCCATTCGTGATGGGTGACAAAGAGGGCTGGGAAGCCGCACACGTTTTCGAAACTGTTTTGATCGGCACGCTCGGCGCGGATGGCTATCGCGGATTGTGGACGGGCAAGACCGCCTGGACTGATCCCAAGGTTACCGATGCGCTGAACACGTACAAGAAAATGCTGTCCTACATCAACACCGATCACGCCGCGCTGACGTGGGACGGTGCGGGTGAGTATCTGCTGAACGGCAAGGGCGCGATGCAGATCATGGGTGACTGGCAAGATGGCTGGTTCACCTCCAAGAAATTCACGGATTACGGCTGGGCGCCTGCGCCCGGCAACAGCGGCATCTTTGATGCGCTGTCCGATTCGTTTGCTCTGCCCAAGGGCGTGAAGAATCCTGACAATGCCGCGAACTGGATCAAACTCGCCGGTTCCAAAGCAGGTCAAGAAGCCTTCAATCCCAAAAAGGGTTCCATCTGCGCACGCACCGACTGCGATCAATCCTTGTTCGATGCCTACCTGCAATCCGCAGGCAAGGACTGGCAGTCGAACACACTCGTGCCGAGTGTAGTGCACGGCGCGGCGGCGAATGAAAAATGGGCAACCGCGTATAAAGACGTGATGGCTCCATTCGTCACCAGCGGTGACGTCGCCAAGACGCAAGCCGCGCTCGCGGCGGCGTGTAAAGACGCCGGCGTGTGCAAGTAACCGAATCGTGAACTAGCACCTAGCGAGGCAGTCCATCCTGGGCTGCCTCGCTTCTAGTGTGGAGGCGTTTATGGCTCAAGCAAGCATCGGTGCTCCGCGAAAATCCAAACGCTGGCTCAACACCGACCGCATCATTGCCCTGGTTCTCATTGCTCCGTCTGTAATCGCGATTGCGGTTTTTGTCTACGGATTTATTGGTTTTACCGCTTTCGCCTCATTCACCAAATGGGATAGTCTTCTGCCGGATTTTTCGTGGGTGGACTGGAAAAATTACGAAAAACTATTCAACACTGAACGGTTTCAAATTGATTTGCGCAATACCGTCACCTTCACGATCCTCTTTCTCATCGCTTGCCTCTTGCTTGGATTTATGCTTGCCGTGTTGCTTGATCAAAAAATCAAGTTCGAAGGCTTGTTCCGCAGTATTTTTCTTTTTCCCCTGGCGGTCTCATACATCGTCACCGGCGTCGTCTGGCGCTGGCTCCTCAACCCCGGCAGTATCCAGCTTGGCGCAACCGGGGTCAACCTCTTGTTTGACAACCTAGGTCTCGGCTTTCTCAAAAATGGCTGGTACACCGATCCCAACATTGGCATCAAAGCCGTCGTGATCGCGGCAACCTGGCAAATGTCCGGCTATGTGATGGCCATGTATCTCGCCGGCTTGCGCGGCATCCCCGAAGATTTGCGCGAAGCCGCGCGCGTGGACGGCGCGACTGAAATTCAAATTTATCAACACATTATCATTCCCTTGCTCCAGCCGATCACCCTCGGCGCAGTCATTATCCTGGGTCACATGTCACTGAAAATTTTCGACCTTGTCGTCGCCATGACCGGGCCGGGCGCGGCATTCTCATCCGACGTGCCAGCATACTTTATGTGGGACACCACGTTTCGCGGCAACAACTTTGCGCAAGGCGCCGGGATCGCCACCATTCTGCTAGTGGTGGTCGCCATCTTGATCGTGCCCTATCTAATTTATAGCACGCGCACGGAGGCGGAAGTATGAGCGCCCAAACACCCGCCCGCAAAAAAAATTGGACAACGCGAATTCCACGCTTGCTGATTTATCTGGTGCTGATTGCGTTTGCCATTTTCTACCTGACGCCCATTTACGTCTTGTTGATTACGGGGTTGAAAAGTTACGCCGAAGTCAGTCTGCACGCCATGTGGGATTTACCCAAAGCATTCTCGCTCGACAGTTTTGCCAAGGCGTGGTTCGGCAGTCCCAACGAGGGCTTTCGCGGTTTGGGCGAAAATTTCTGGAACAGCGTCCAGCTCGCCGTACCCGCCACCATCCTCTCCGCCATGCTCGGTTCGATGAACGGCTATGTCTTGAGCAAATGGAAGTTCAAAGGTTCCAACACCCTCTTTATGCTCTTGCTCTTCGGCATGTTCATTCCCTATCAAAGCATCCTGATTCCGCTTGTGCAATTACTGCGGATGATGGGTTTGTATGGCTCAATCCCAGGTTTGATTTTTGTCCACGTTGTCTATGGCATTCCCATCACCACGCTCATCTTTCGCAACTATTACGCCACCGTGCCAACTGAACTCGTCGAAGCCGCGGGGATTGACGGCGCAGGGATTCTCGGTGTGTACCGGCACATCATGTTCCCGATCTCGCTCCCTGGTTTTGTCGTCGTGATGATTTGGCAATTCCAATCCATCTGGAATGATTTTCTGTTTGGCGTGATCGTCACCAGCCGCCCCGCCGTCCAACCGATCACCGTCGCGTTGAACAATCTCGCCGGCAGTTACATCGTCGAATGGAATGTGCAGATGGCGGGTTCGCTCCTGGCCGCGTTGCCAACCATGCTGGTCTTTATCTTCCTGGGTCGCTATTTTATGCGCGGGTTGCTCGCCGGTTCACTCAAGGGTTAGCTTACAGTCAGGCAGGCACCCTGCATTTTTCGGGAGGCAAATTTGATGAGTACCCCAATTTTGGAAATGAAAAGTATTACCAAGACTTTTCCCGGCGTGAAAGCGTTGAGCGATGTGAGTTTCAGCGTTACCGCCGGAGAAATTCACTGCTTGGTCGGCGAAAACGGCGCGGGTAAATCCACACTGATGAAAGTGTTGAGTGGCGTCTACCCGTACGGCGAATACACCGGCGACATTCTGTTCGGCGGCCAAGTGCAAAAATTTCACAGCATCCATGACAGCGAGCAAGCGGGCATTGCGATCATTTATCAGGAACTGGCGCTAGTCCCTGAAATGACCGTGTACGAAAACATCTTTCTCGGTAACGAAGTAGGCGAGAACGGAATCATCAACTGGAATGAAACGATCAAGCGCGCGACCGAAGCCCTGCGCAAAGTCAAGCTCGATATCAGCCCGGCGACCAAAGTCAAAGACCTGGGGGTCGGCAAACAACAATTGGTTGAAATCGCCAAAGCCCTCAGCCGCGATATCAAATTGCTGATCTTGGATGAGCCCACCTCTGCCCTAAACGAAAACGACTGCGCCAATCTGTTGGATTTGATCCGCGGTTTGAAACAGCACGGCGTGACATGCGTGATGATTTCGCACAAACTTAAAGAGGTGCTTGCCATTGCCGACAAAATTACAGTGTTGCGGGACGGGCAGACCGTTTGCACGCTGGATAACCAACACGGCGAAATTGCCGAAGCCACGCTGATCAAACATATGGTCGGACGCGAAATCAACAACGTCTATCCCATCCGCTCACACAAGCCGTCCGATCAAGTTGTCCTCCAGGTCAAGCATTTGACCGCTTACGACCCCACCCTGGGCAGAACCATCCTCAAAGACGTGAGTTTCAACGTCAAGAAAGGCGAAATTGTTGGGATTGCCGGTCTGATGGGGTCTGGGCGCACCGAACTTGCCTTGAGTCTATTCGGCAATCCCAAGGGCTATCGCATTACCGGAGAATTGACCGTCAAAGGCGCGGGCAAACATTTTGAGAAACCGCAGGATGCCATCCAATCCGGCATCGCGTATGTAACCGAGGATCGTAAAGGAAATGGACTCGTGCTGATTCAGGACGTGAAACAAAATATCACGCTCGCCAACTTGCTCGAAATTTCCCAGCGCGGCATCGTCAACAACAACGCCGAAGTCCAAGTAGCGGAAGGTTACCGCACCTCGCTCAACATCAAAACGCCAAGTGTCGAACAAAAAGTGTCCAATCTCAGCGGCGGCAACCAGCAAAAAGTTTCGCTCGGCAAATGGCTGTTCGTCAAGCCGGATGTGCTGATTCTGGACGAGCCCACACGCGGCATTGACGTGGGCGCAAAATACGAAATCTATACCATCATGACCCAGTTGGTTCAGCAAGGCATGAGCATTATCATGATCTCGTCTGAACTGCCCGAAGTGCTGGGCATGAGCGATCGTGTCTATGTGGTTTCCTTTGGTCGCATCACGGGCGAACTGCCGATTGCAGAAGCGACTCAGGAAAAGATCATGCAGTTGGCAACCCATTAAGGAGGCATCAAATGTCACTCACTAAAAACGCACCGCAGAGTATGCCCGGCGCAACAGACGGGAGCACTCCCGCGCCAGCCCCAGTGTCGTTTAGCAGTAGCTTGCAAAAAGTTTTACAGCAGAACATTCGCGATTATGGTATGTGGATTGCCCTGTTCGTGATCATGGCAATCTTTACCGTCCTGACCAATGGCGTTTTCATTTCTTCGCGTAACATCAGCAACCTGCTCAACCAAACCGGCTATATCGCCGTCCTCGCCGTGGGCATGACGCTGGTGATTGTCATTCGCCATATCGATCTGTCGGTCGGCTTCCTCTCCGGCTTTATCGGCGCAATTGCCGCGATTGCGTTAACCGCCTGGTCCATGCCCGTGTATGCGGTCATTCCGCTCGCGCTCGTACTGGGCATTCTCGCCGGATTGATTACGGCGTTCATGGTCGCCCAGCTCGGCATCCCCGCATTTGTGGCAACCCTTGCGGGCTGGCTCGCCTATCGCGGCGCGTTATTGCTCGCGCTGGCTGGCACCGGCACAATCATTATTTCCGACAGCGTGTTTAACGCGATTGGCAACGGTTTTATTCCAGATATTCCTGGTTTGACAATTTTGCCCGCAGTGCACAAACTCACCTTGTTGCTGGGCTTGATCGCGATTGTGTTTTACATCATCGGCGAAATCAACAGCCGACGGCAAAAGCAAGTCTACAATTTTGAAGTTCTGCCAACGAATTTATTCGTTCTCAAACTAGCGTTTGTGACCATCCTGCTTGCCGCTGTTACCTGGGTGCTGGCGGGCTATAATGGTCTTTCCTGGACCGTCGTGATCGTCGTGGTTATAGTGGGCATCTATCATTTCATCACGACGCAAACCATCATCGGGCGCCACATTTACGCGATGGGCGGCAATCCCGAAGCCGCGCAACTAAGCGGCGTCAACGTCAAACGTTTGACCTACTTGGTTTTCGGCTCGATGGGCATGTTGTCCGCACTAGCCGGTATCTTGTTCGCGTCCCGTTTGCAATCTGCGACGCCGACCGGCGGGCAACTGTTTGAGTTGGACGCCATCGCGGCGGCGTTTATCGGCGGCGTTTCACCCGCCGGTGGCGTCGGCAAAGTCATGGGCTCGCTGATTGGCGCACTCGTCTACATGTCCCTGACGAGCGGGATGAACTTGATGGGTACGGACATTTCGCTCCAATACATCATTCGTGGTGCGGTACTTGCCATCGCCGTGATCTTCGACGTGGTAACACGCACACGCAAATAGTTCGATCAATCAAGCGCATTAAAAATTTTACCGCACCGAGCGCCGAGAACTCCAAGCATCTCGTTTGGCGTTCTCGGCGTTCTTTACGATTCATTCTGGTCATCATGGAAATTCTCAATCCCAACATTCCGCGCGGCATTATCCGTATCGCTATTTTCGATTTTGACGGCACGCTCTCGCTCTTGCGCGAAGGCTGGCCCGCCATCATGCACGCATTGATGTTCGAGGCGCTGACACAAACGCCCATGCATGAAAACGAAAACGAATTGCGCGCATTCATTACGCAATTGATCTACAGCACGGCGGGTCAGCAAACAATCTATCAAATGATCCGCCTGACCGACGAAGTGACTCGACGCGGCGGCGCGCCCCAAACCGCGCAAGCCTATCTCGATCAATTCACGGCGCACCTGCTCACGCGCGTGCAAGAACGGATCGCGGCGATTCAAGCCGGCACCCAAACCGCAAACGACTGGCTGGTGCCCGATAGCATTGCGATCCTGCGCGCCTTGCGCGCGCGGGGAATCCCGTGTTACATCTTGTCCGGCACCGGCGAAGATTTTGTGCGCGCCGAAGCCGCGTTACTGGGACTCGCGCCGTACTTTGCCAACATTTTTGGCGCGCATGCCGATTACAAGAATCATTCCAAACAAGTGGTCATCGGCAAACTCGTCGCGCAACACCAACTACAACCCGGCGAGTTGTTAATGTTTGGCGATGGCCCATTTGAAATCAGCGACACCAAAGCCGTCGGCGGCATCGCCATCGGCGTGGCGTCAAACGAAGACACCCGCGACGGACGCCTCAATCCACACAAACGCCAAGTGCTGATCCACGCGGGCGCAGACATGCTGATTCCCGATTACCGCGAACACGTCGAATTGCTGACCAATTTGTTTCCCCAATAAAACCTTGACTCGAAGGAGATCGTATGCCGTATCCAATTTTTGATCGCAGTCAGTTGACAATCAAACCGCTCGCCGAACGTATTCACGATATGCAACTCGACGAGATCTTGGCGCTGGACGCGGCAATCCCGGCTTGTGACGATCCGCAGATCGCGCAAATTGCGGCGCGCATTCTGCGCGCCCGCGCGCAAAATCGCCCGGTGATTTTGATGATGGGCGCGCACGTGATTAAAACCGGCTTGTCGCGTTTCGTGATCGATCTGATGGAGCGCGGCATCGTCACGCTGGTCGCGCTCAACGGCGCGGGCGTGATCCACGATTACGAACTCGCGCTGATCGGCGCAACGACCGAAAGTGTGGCGCGCTATATCCAGCAAGGCCAATTTGGTTTGTGGCGCGAAACGGGCCGCATCAACGACCTGGTGGCGGCAGGCGTGCGCGATGACCTGGGGTACGGCGAATCCGTCGGGCGCGCGATCGCCGCAGAAAATTTTCCGCACGGCGATATCAGCATCCTCGCCGCCGGGTATCGTTTGCGCGTACCCGTGACCGTGCATCTCAGCATCGGTTACGACATTACGCACGAGCAACCCAATTGCGACGGCGCGGCAATCGGCGCGGCATCGTACCGCGATTTTTTAATTTTCACGCACGCGATCACGCAATTGCAAGGCGGCGTCGTGTTGAGTTTCGGCACAGCGGTCATGGGTCCCGAAGTTTATCTGAAAGCATTGGCAATGGCACGCAACGTCGCGCATCAGCATAACGCACGCATTAACGAATTTACCACCGCAGTCTTTGATCTCCAAGACCTGGGCAACAATGTGCATCGCGAAGCATCCAAGCACGACGCAACGTATTATTTCCGTCCCTATAAAACGATCCTCGTGCGTACTGTCGCCGATGGCGGCGAGAGTTTTTACGTGCGCGGCGAGCATCGCGCCACACTGCCCGCGTTATATCACGCGATCGCGCGCCAACCCTAATCGCGCATGAACACCGACCAACTTGAACACACACTTGCAAAATTTTCGTCGCTGACTATGCTCGTCATCGGCGATTATTTTCTCGATCTCTATTTAGAGATTGATTCTGCTTTGGCGGAAATCTCAATTGAGACCGGGCTGGAAGCGCACCAAGTTATACGAACGCGGCGCGCGCCCGGCGCGGCAGGCACCGTCACATCGAATTTGCGCGCGCTGGGCGTCCACGTGATCGCGCTCGGCGTGATCGGCGACGATGGGAATGGCTATGAACTGAAACGCGCCTTGCGCGAAACCGGGGTAGACATTGCGGCGTTCATCGAATCACGCGAACGCTTGACGCCAACCTACACCAAACCGATGCGCGCCGCGCGCGAATTGAATCGGTTGGACATTAAAAATCGTTCGGTTTTATCAAGCGAAATTGAAGACGCCTTGATCGCGCGATTGCGTGATCTTGCGCCGCGCGTAGATGGCATAATTGTTGTGGATCAAGTCCAAGAAGAAGATTGTGGCGTTGTCACCCACCGCGTGCGCGATGCACTTGCCACGCTCGCCGCGCCGCGCATCCTCACCGCCGAATCACGGGCGCGGATCGGTTTGTTCCGCAACATGATCACGCAAACTAATTTCAGTGAAGCGCGCGCGGCAACTGAACTGGACGACATTCAGGCGTGTGGCATCGAACTAGCGCAACACGCGCACCGCCCTGCGATTATTACTGCAGGCGCGAATGGCATTTTTGTTTTCGAGGAAAACCAGGTTGCGCACATTCCTGGCGTCACGATCACCGCGCCGATCGACGTCGTGGGCGCAGGCGATAGTGTGCTGGCTGGTTTTAGCGCGGCGTTGTGCGCGGGAGCCAGCGCGCGCGACGCGGCGTATCTCGGCAACTTGGTGGCATCCATCACCGTGCAACAAATTGGCGTCACCGGCACGGCAACGCCAGACCAAGTGCGCGCCGCGCACGCCGCACTCGAACGCTAAAATGAAACGCGCCGCGATCAACTCGCGGCGCGTTTTTTAATTGCAAATTGCAGGAGCAGTTTTACCAATGATCGGAAAGTAATAAACGAACGGTCCCAACGGCAAGGGCGTGAGACTAGAACTCGATGTTGGAAACTTGAACGAGCCGATCCGAGTGTACCAGGTCGTGCCGGTCGTTCCATAGTACTCGTTCGTGTACCAGAATGTCGCGTCATCGGTAGGATCAATCGTCATTGCGCTATAATCGCCCCAGCGATAAGAGCCGCCGTTTTGCGAACCCGTGCCGTTGATCAATGCCGCTTCGCCTTGTCCTAACGTACCCAACGAATCAGTTACCAGACGCCCAGCATACCGAATCGCGGGATACATCGTCGAACTCGATACACTATAGCCCAGCGCCATATTCCCCGAACCATCCACTGCCAGACTACCCATCCAACGATAGTTGGTATCCGGCTGAAATGTGCTTTGCTGGCGAATAAACGGCGTGCCATTCGGATTGCACACTTGGTACCAGCGCACCCCAGTCGGCGAGCCAACGTTGGCAGTTGCCGCAACCGTGTGATTCATCCACAATGTTTCCGTTCCATTAAAGTTTCGATATTGCAATTGCATCATCAAGCGATCGCCGAGCGCGTCAACCGCTTCGGGGCTATTCAGTTGCGGCACACAAGCGTAAATGCTCGCCGCACCGCATGGCATCGTAAAATTTGCGACGGATAAATTGATCGGCCCGGCGAGCGTCGAAGCCGCCATCGTGTTCCAATCAACGTGAAACTTCCACAGTTGCAGAGTGCTTGGTTCGACGACCGTACCGAAATAGTTGGGCGCACCAGCAGGCGGTTGGGCACCGCGCAAATTACTCGGCAAAATGGTGGTGTTATAATTCGACGGTAAGGTAAAGTACACATTGCGCATCGGTATCCCGCCAATCATATCCTCTCGATTCAAGGCATACAAACGCAGTCCAGCAAAGGTACCGGAACTCGAGGCATTCGTAAACATATTCGCGGACATGTAAATACCGTCCGACCAGATTCCTAATTTTGGGTAATCGTTCATCCAATAAACGCCGGATGTGCCTGTGGCGCCAGCAGAATAGGTATACAGCCACCAACCACCGGCTATCGGATCCGCCGATTTAGAGACGGCGATACATTCGTAAAATGGTCCCGCCACACTATCTAGCCAGGCGAAATCAGCGATGATCCAACGCCCCGAGACGGCATCGTAAAGGACAATCGGATCCCCCATGTTTCCTGTGTTGCATGGCGAAAAAGCAGAAGCAAAAAATGAGTTGAACGTGAACGACGCTAATTGAGTGCCGGTGCTTTTGTCGTAAATGCCGATGCCGATATTGACGGCTTGAATGTAATGGTTCGGGCCTACGTCGCCGTTGGGATCGGGCGGGAAATATCCAGCTGGATAGTTAATTCCTTGAGTCAAGCCATCAAAACTTGTACTCGGTGCGGGCATCGCGGTTGCGCCCATCGCCGTCTGCACTACCGGATCGGCGGTGGTTGCCGCGTGCGCGGCGCGTGGCATCGTCGGGCGGCGCAACACGCGCGGGCTCGCGCTCGTAGACAATGCGCTCGGCGCAGGCAACGCGCGCACATCGCCGTTAAACTCGGCGGGCGCAACCGGCGCGCCAATCGTCGGCGTCAGCGCGTTAGACGTTTGCGCGGCAGGCGCACTCGACGGCGCGGCGAATACCGGCGCGCGGTTTGCGATCACAGCGAGACAGAGCAAAACAAAAAAAACGGCTAACAAAATTTTCGGGGATTTCATCGTTCACCTTTGCTAAAAAATAACGACACCGCATTGTGTAACTCGCGTACAGTATAAAACACTTTTCAATTGCTGTAAAACAAAACGGAACGATTATTGCTCGTTCCGTTTTGCGCGGGTCAGACCGGATACGTTTCCAAAACTTGTTTGAATTTTTGCATAAACTGATCGCCGATTGCGCCGTCGAGCAAGCGGTGATCAAACGTGAGCGCGAGATAGATCATCGGACGGATCGCGATAGCGTCATCAATCACCACGGCGCGTTTTTGAATCGCGCCCACGCCGATGATCGCGGACTGGGGTTGCGGAATCACCGGCGTGCCAAAGAGCGAGCCAAATACACCATAGTTCGTGAGCGTCAGCGTGCCACCCTGAACTTCATCCGGTTGCAAACGTTGGTCGCGCGCGCGCACCGCCAGGTCGTTGACCGCGCGCGCCAAACCCAGCAAACTTTTCTCGTCTGCATTTTTGATCACCGGCACAATCAAACCATCGGCGACCGCGACCGCCACGCCGATGTTGAGCGCGCGGTGCATCACAATACCTTGTTCCGTGTACGTCGCATTGACGAGCGGAAACGCTTTGAGTGCGGCAAGCGCGGCTTGGACAAAAAAAGCGGTCAGCGTAAGTTTGACGCCTTGCTTTTCAAATTCCGCCGCGTGATTTTTCTGATATGCCAGCACACGCGTCATGTCGGCTTCATGCACCGTGGTCACATGCGGCGCCGTATGCTTGGAACGGACCATATGTGCGGCAATCGCTTTGCGCATCGGCGAGAGCGGGACAAGCTCGTCTGCCAGCGCATTCATCGCTGGATGCGCTTGATCCAAAGCACTGGGACGCGGCGGCACGGGTTTGCCAAACACTTCTTCCGTCGGGCGAAACAATTCGCCAGTGCCAGGTTGTTCCCAAGCCGGCACCGCTTGCGCCGCAGGTTGCGCGCGCAAATAATTCTCGATATCTTTTTTGCTGATGCGTCCGCCTTCACCGGTCCCGTGAATTGCCGCCAGTTCCGCGTCGCTCAAATTATTTTCCGCGATCATCCGCGCCACCACCGGCGTCAAGCGCGTGTGAGTTGACTTGGCAGTTGTACTGAGAATTGGTATCAATGCGGGTGACACGGCAACCTCATTTGCTGGCGCATGTGCATTCGCATTGATACTTGCGTTTTCCCCTGGTTCGCCCAGCACCGCCAGCGTCGTCCCAGCTTTTACCGTCGTGCCTTCGGCGACGACGATCTGTAACAGTGTGCCGCTTGCCGGAGATGGAATTTCGGTGTTCACCTTGTCAGTGATCACTTCGACAATTGGTTCGTACTGCGCCACCGAGTCACCCACTTGCTTGAGCCACTTGCCGACCGTGCCTTCGATCACGCTTTCACCGAGTTGAGGCATTACAACCTGCGTTGCCATTGTTACTCCAGTCGCATCAGCAATCGCGATGCGTCATCAGTATGCCGCTAACTTGCGAATTGCCACTGCGATTTTTTCCGCATTCGGCATAAAGAAATCTTGCAAGGGACGTGAAAACGGCACCGCCGGCACATCGGGTCCGGCAACGCGCATGACCGGTGCATCCAGGTATTCAAACGCATCGCTGGCGATGATTGCCGCGACTTCCGCGCCCCAGCCCAGCGTTAAATTATCTTCGTAGACGATCAACACCTTGCTCGTTTTTTTCACCGAAGCCAGGAGCGTGTCCTTGTCAATCGGATTCAGCGTGCGCGGATCAACCACCTCGACGCTGACGCCTTCCGTCGCGAGTTGTTCTGCCGCGCGCAGAGATTCGTGCAACATCAAGCCAAACGCGATCACGGTCACATCGGTCCCGGCGCGTTTCACATCTGCTTTGCCAAATGGAACGGTGTAAAATTCATCCGGCACCTCGCCCTTGATCAAGCGGTACGCTTTTTTATGTTCGAGAAATAAAACCGGGTCGTTGACGCGAAACGCATAACGCAACATGCCAACGACATCATACGGCGTAGCGGGCGCGACGACATACAAGCCAGGAATGTGCGCGTAGGTTGCTTCGATGGATTGCGAATGGTACAAGCCGCCGCCGATCCCGCCGCCATACGGCGCGCGAATCACAAGCGGCACCGTCCACGCGCCGTTCGAGCGATAGCGCATCTTGGCTACTTCGTTGACAATTTGGTTGAACGCGGGCGCGATAAAATCCGCAAATTGGATTTCGGCGACGGGGTGCAAACCGTAGAGCGCCGCGCCCATCGCCACCGCGACAATGGACAATTCCGCGAGCGGCGAATCCACCACGCGCTTGTCGCCAAACTCTTCGATCAGCCCTTTGGTCGCGCGAAAGACGCCGCCGCGCACGCCCACATCTTCACCGGTGATAAAGATATTCGGATCGCGCCGCATTTCTTCGGCGAGCGTGCGCGTCACCGCTTCGATATTGGTTAAGGTTGCCATATCATTTTCCTAGCCCATTGTCCAGCCGCCAGTCAAACATGAAAATTTTGGCGATGGGTGACTGCCTACGGTTGACTGATCGCGCCCCACACATTGCCCAGCGCAAATTCCACGGGCGGATACGGCGCGCGCTTGGCAAATTCATTCGCGTCGTCCACCGCTTGGCGGACGCGCACTTCGTACTCTTGCGCGCGCGCGTCGTCCAGCAAGCCCACGCTGTCGAGATAACGCCGCATTTGCAACAGCGGGTCTTTTTTCTTCCACGCCTCAACTTCTTCGCGCGAGCGATACGTGCGATCATCGTCGTCCGACGAGTGCGGCACCGGACGATAGGTTTTCGCCTCAACCAGCGTTGCGCCTTGACCGCTCCGCGCGCGTGCCACTGCATCGCGCATCACGCGATAAACGGCAAGCGCATCATTGCCGTCCACAATGACGCCTGGCATTCCGTATGCCACCGCGCGGTCGGCGACATTGCTTACCGGCATTTCCTTGCTCGTCGGCACAGAAATCGCGTATTCGTTATTTTGACACAGAAAAATCACCGGTAATTTATAAATGCCTGCCCAGTTCAAGCCTTCATGAAAATCGCCTTGCGCGGTTGAGCCTTCACCAAAACTCGTCAGCACAATTTCGTCCGTGCCGCGATAGCGAATCCCAAACGCAATGCCGGCGGCTTGCGGAATTTGCGTGGCGACCGGACTACTGCCGCTAACGATTTTTAGCTCGCGCTTGCCAAAATGCGATGGCATTTGCCGTCCGCCCGACGACGGTTCGCCTTGCTTGCCATAGAGCGCGAGCATCAATTCACGCGGCGTTACGCCAAGCGTGAGCGTGAGCGCGAGATCGCGATAGTAGGGATGGACAAAATCATAGCCCTGGCGCAAGGCAAACGCCGCGCCGACCTGGGTTGCTTCATGACCGATGCCGGAAATGTGAAACGCCACCTCGTGTTGCCGATGCAGAATCCACATCCGTTCATCCAGTCGGCGCGCCAGCACCATGTGCCAGTACATCTCCAACGCCCGCGCGTCGCTCAAGCCCAGCGCGCCATGGAGCGTGTTGGTTTGTGTGTCGGCGATCATTCCCCACTCCTTTGAGCCAGCGAACAAAAAGGGGAGAATAGGAATTGATTTTCCCTTCTCCCCTGACCTCAAGTTTAGGCAAAGCCAAGCCACGCCGAAATTTGGCATATTCTGTCGGCGACATTGACCCGGTTTAGATCGAGCGCAACGTTGAAATTACGGCTTGGCATGCAAACGCTTATTTACCCGCGAACCGCTTTGCCACTTCCGCCCAATTGACCACGTTCCACCACGCCGCAATATAATCGGCGCGGCGATTTTGATATTTGAGATAATAGGCGTGTTCCCAGACATCCAATCCCAAAATCGCAATTTTACCGTCCATCACCGGCTGATCCTGGTTCGCGGTGCTTTCGATGCTGAGTTTGCCGCCATTGTTGATCAGCCACGCCCAGCCGCTCCCAAACCGTCCCAGCCCGGCTTTGCCAAACTGTTCCTTGAACGCGGCAAAACTGCCAAACGCTTGATTGACCGCGTCCGCCAGCGCGCCCGTCGGCTCGCCGCCCGCATGAGGCGCCATTAACTGCCAGAACAGCGAGTGGTTCATATGTCCGCCACCGTTATTGCGGACTGCAGTGCGGATTTCCTCTGGCACGCTCGTAATTTCGCTCAACAACGCTTCAATACTTTTACCATGCAACGCCGGATATTTTTCCAGCGCGGCGTTCAAGTTGGTCACATACGCGGCATGATGCTTGTCGTGATGAATTTCCATCGTCTTGGCATCCAGGTGCGGCTCTAGCGCCTCAAACGCGTACGGCAATGCAGGTAATTGAAATGACATTCGATTCTCCCTTCGTGAGATGTGCGTTTCGCGGCATCACGAAACAATGATTTGATTTTGGCTGTGCGATGTATATTCGCACCACCAGGAGAAATGGTACTCTATCCACAACGGGTTGTCAAGCGGGTTTGGGGTTTTTGAGGAAAAATCGAGGCAGGTCTAACGAAACCTTAGTACGGCACCGGTGAACCCTCATACGCAGAATCACACTTGGCGTTTCACTTTTTCCGCATCATGGTTAAAAAGACTTGGGCGACACGGGGATCGAAATGCGTGCCAGTCAACGACTCGATATGCGCGCGGACGCGCGCCTCGTCCCAGGCTTGGCGATACGGACGATTGGAGCGGAGCGCATCCCACACATCCACCACCGCAAACAAACGCGCCACGAGTGGAATATCTTCACCGCGCAAGCCGCGCGGATAGCCAGTGCCGTCCCATTTTTCGTGGTGGCAATACGGGATGTCAATCGCGCGGCGCAAGTAATCTATCGGCGATAATAATTCATAGGCGTACTGCGGATGGCGGCGCATGATCGTCCATTCCGCTTCGTCCAGACTGGTTTGCTTGAACAGAATCCGGTCAGGGATACCCATCTTGCCAATGTCATGCAACAGCGCGCCGCGCCGAATGTCCGCCAGTTCCGTGTTTGGCACGCCAAAGCGTTGCGCCAGTTGCAACGTCAAATCGGTGACGCGTTCCGTATGCCCTTCCGTTTCTTCGTCGCGCAGATCAAGCGCGCGCGACCAACCCTCAATCGTCGCATCATACGCCAGCGTCAAGTCAATGTGCGAGCGTTGCAAACCATCAAACAAGGTGGCATTGTCAATCGCAATCGCGGCTTGACCCGCAAGCGTTTCGAAAAAGCCGAGCCATTCCGGGTCTGGGTCAAGCGGAGTACGCTGGAAAATTTCCAGGACCCCTTTGACCTGACCTTTGGGCATGAGCGGCACAGCATAGTACGAGACAAAGCCTTCGGCAAGCAACGCACTAGCGCGGCGATCATCTTGCGCTTCGGCAAGATTGGGCACGCGAATAATTTGGCGTTCCATCACCGCACGGCTAGCATATCCTTCGCCCAAGGGCAAGCGCATCCGCGCCAACGCGTTGGAATGAAAACCATGCCCAGCGGCATAATCAAACAATTGCAAATTGGAATTGACCTGTAAAATATCGGTGGCATCCGCGCCCAGTTGATACGCCACTTGATCCAGCAAGATATTGAGCGTCACCCGCAAATCAAGCGTGGCACTGATCGCGGCATCAATCGTGTGCAATGCATTCAGCCGTTGCACATGTCGCTCGGTCTGCTGATTCAACGAAGCGCGATGAACCGCATTGCCCGCCACTTCGGCGAGCGTCATGAGCAATTGCAATTCGTTGGGCTGAATTTCGCGCGGGAGTTGGACGCTGACCGCGAGCGCGCCAATCACGGTTTGCACGGCGCGAATCGGCACATAGACGCCGCCCCAACCCGGCGGAATCTGCGGGCGCGACGCATCGCGCGTGAGCGAATCCGTAGCAAACTCGCGAGCCTGGTATGGTTCGGATGTAGCAAACACACGCCCGATAATGCCTTCGTGCGGACGCACGTCAAGTTTATCCAGGTGATCCATCCAACCGCGCGCGCAAGACGCCTTGAGTTTGCCTTGACCAAGATCATATACCGCGATATTGCCCGCCGACGTGCCGAGGGTCGCCAGAATTTCGTCTAGCAAAGTCGGTAACATTTCTTCCGGCGTGGACGCGCCGCGCAGGGCGACGGATATTTTATTAACGGTTTGCAATTCCACCAACTGTTGCTGGGTCGCTTGAAACAAGCGCGCATTCTGAATGGCAACCGCCACCTGATCGGCAATCGTCACCAGCAATTGTTCGTCTTCGGCTGTGTACGAATTTTTTTGGTAGGTCTGGACATTCACTATCCCAACGAGTTCGTTGCCGTTTATGATCGGCACGCCCAACCACGACTCGGCGGGTTGGAGCGAACCCCAAACGTGGGAGTCGGCTTGCGGATAAAGGTGTTTTTCTTTTTCGCGATCGCGAATCAGCAAAGGCGCTTTGGTTTTCAAGACGTGCAACGTAAAGCCGGAACGCGGCGCGATATTGACGGCCGGCTGAGTCACACCGAGATCAACCCGAATCCGATAATCCAATGTATTCGCCGCGTGGTCGTACAGCGCGATAAAGCCAGCGTCGGCGGGAAAGACGGCTGTGATTTCGCGGTAGATCACGTTGAGCAATGAATCCAAGTCGAGTGTTTGATTGACCGCGCTGGCAATGCGATTGAGCATAGCGAGTTGGTCTGCGCGGCGGCGCGTTTCGGCGATCAACCGGACGCGGCGAAGCGTCAGCGCGGCTTGATTCGCGTACAACGACAAGAGTTCAATTTGACGATCCGTAAAGACATGCGGTTGGCGATAATCCAGAAACAGCACGCCGATATTGAGTGGATCGCCGAGTAACGGCAACACAATCGCCGATTGAATCCCATACGCGCGCGCTTGATCGCTGAGCAACGCCGGATCGTTCGCCACGATCACTTGACCCAGCGTCCACGCGCGCATGGACAAGCCCGCGGGCCGAAGCGCGATCGCGCCCGCCGGCAACGAATCGGGCAACCCACTGCCGTACTGAAATTCGACGTTGCCTTGCGGATCAATCAAATACACCAGCGCCACATCCGCCTGGAACGCCACGCGCAAGGTATCCGTCACAACGTGCGCGGCTTCGGTTTCCGTAGTTGCCGTGAGAATGCGCCCGCTCAACTGGTACAACTGGGTGGTCATATCAAGTGACAATTGCAAGGCGTCGAACAAGCGCGCATTTTCGAGCGCGACGGCAACCTGGTTTGCAAACAACATGAGGAGGCGTTCGTCGGCTGGCGCAAACGCATTGAGGCGCGTGGACATCATGCCCAACACACCGCGCAATTGATTTTCATGCTCAACCGGAACCCAGACCCCGGAACGCACCGCTGGATCAACCATCACGTAACGCGGCTCAGCCGACACATCCGGCACATTCAAGATCAGCCGGTTTTCCACAACCCAGTTGATCAACAGATTCCCGTCCGGCGGACGACCATTCAGCCGCGTCAGCGCGTCAATCACATCGGAAGCATAGCCGATTCCCGATTCGAGAGAATACTCGCCGCGCGCCGCATCATAGCGAAAGAAAACAGCGCGGTCGGCGTGGGATGCTTGCATCGCAATCTTGAGCAAGAACTCTAGTTGCGCGCGTGGATCCAGCACGCTATTCAGCGCCAAGCCCGCATCGTACAACAGCGCCAATTGATCGGCGCGCATCCGCGTCTCTTCGTACAGCCGCGCGTTATGCACTGCACTCGCGGCTTGGCTCGCAAAAAGTTCCAACAACCGCACATCGGTTTGATCAAATTTGTGTTTGACCACGCCAACTTGATCGACGCTCAACACGCCGATCAAGTCGCCGCCATACACGATCGGCACTTGGACCACGGCAGAAAAAGGAATGGACTGAAATTTGGGCGAACGCTGTGCCCAGGATTGATAATCGTCCACGATTAATGGTTGCCGCGTTTGCGCGACATGGCCCGCCATGCCTTCGCCCAATTGCAACCGAGTCTTGAGCGGCACAGGGTAACCTTGTTGCACCACCAGTTCCATCTCGGCGCGCGCCGGATCATAGAGATACAAGCCACCGTGTTCCATTCCCAGCATGGCAATGGCGCGTTGCGCGACGGTTTCCAGCAACGCCGGGGTATTTTGTTGCAACGCCAGATCGTGCGCCGTGTCATAGAGCGCGGCAAACTGGCGCGCGCGCGTTTGGGTCTCCGAAAGCAAGCGCGCATTTTCGAGCGCAACCGCCGCTTGATCGGCGAACGCTTGCAAACGCGCGGCGTGCGCTGGAGCAAAAAAATTGACTTGCGCGCTATCGAGATTCAAAAACCCGATGGGTTTACCGTGGACACAAATTGGCACGCCGATATGCGCGCGAATCCATGCTGTATCAGGCAAGCGGACCCAGTTGGGGTAAGCATAGGTGTCGTTGATGATCAGCGACTTGTTGGTTTCCATCATGCGCCGCAAATTTTCTGTTTCGGCGAGATCTAGTTCTATGCCGATTTTGAATGCGCTCGCTTGATTGCTGGCGCAACTGCGCACCACGCGCGCGCAGTCCTGTTCGATCAACATCACGCTGGCAACATCGTGCGGCACCACCCGCCCCACCCCTTCGAGAATGCGATCCAGCACCGCGTCAAAATCCAGCGTGCCGCTAAGCACCGCGGCGGTATCGCGCAATGCTTCCACCCACTCGCGCTGTTCGCGCTCGGCTTGCAACAACCGCGCATTTTCGACGGCGTTGACACATTGTTGCGCAATGGCTTGCACAAACGCAATTTGTTGCGCGGTAAACTGGCGCGGTGTGCGATGCCACAAGACAATGCCACCGCTGGCTTGGTCGCCGCGTAATATCGGCACAGCCAGGATTGCGCGCAAGTGTTCCGTCTCGGCTAATTTTTTATACGCATAATTCGCGTCCGCCAAGAGATCAGGCAGTTGAACGGGCTGGCGTTCGCTCACCGCGCGACCGACGACACCTGTGCCAACGGCAATGCCATGTACGTTCAGTTCGCGGACGTATGCCTCGCTCACGCCATAGCTTGCCGACAAACATAGCCGTTGGTCCGACTCGAACATGTAAACGCCGCTGGCATCTGCCGGCACCAGTTCGGCAACCAAGCGCGCAATTAACGTGAGAACCGCGTTCAAATCAGACACCGAGGTAATTTCGCGGCTGACCCGGGTCAGAGCTTCCATCTCGGCTATCTGCCAACGCAACTCTTGTTCCGCGCGGCGGCGCGCGGTAATATCCCAGAACATGACTTGGAGACCCGTCACCTGACCCTGCGCGTCAACAATCGGTGATTTGATCACCTGGACATGGGTTGTCGGTCCATTGAGCGGGGTGTGTTCTTCCACTTGCTCCAAAGACACGCCGGTTTCGATCACGCGCTGATCGTCCCGCTGGTATTGTTCCGCCAACTCGCGCGGATGCAGATCGAAATCCGTTTTGCCGATCAATTGATCGAGCGGCTTGCCAATGTCGTCGCAGTATTTTTGATTGGCAAACGTAATCCGCCCCTGGGTGTCTCGGCGCAACAAGCTTTGCGGCAACATATCCACCAACGAATGGTAGAGCATCTGGCTATTTACCAACGCCGCCTCTGCCTGACGCTGTTCAGCATTACGCATTTGTAACGTCGTCGCCATTTCGTCAAACACCTGGGCAAGATCACCCAGCTCGCCGCCCGTATAGGGTTGCTGGGTGCGGGCATTCCAGTTGCCTTTGCCGAACTGCTTGGCTGTGTCTGCCAACGCCTTGACCCGGCGCACAATGGCAATTTCGCCCAAGTACCAAATGACGAGCAAGACCAGCACGCCAACTCCGCCGCTGACAATCAGATCGCGCGTGACAATCTGCTCCACTGGCGCATACGCAATACTGGTGGGAATGCCTACGCTCACAAAAATTGCAGACGGGAGGTTAGGACTGCTCGAAAAAGACGTAAACGCATACAAGCGCGACACCTGGTCTATTTCATTCGATTCAAAGGTGCCCTCGTCAAGCCCAGCCGCAGTTTTTCGCCAGAGGTCGGTCTCGGGCGCAACTTGGCCAAGGAATTGCGCGGTGTTTGGATAGCGCGCCAAAATCACATGGTTCACATCGGAGATAGTTAGGATTGAACCCGGTGGCAAATTAGCTTGCGACGCAAATTGCGTAATCCAACTGAGATCGAGTCCCGCTGTGACCACAGCCTTGAGTTTGCCCGCGCGATCAAACACCGGGTAACCCAATGGGAGCGTGGCATTGCCCGTGGCTTGCGAGATGCGATAATTGCCAATCGCAAAATTGAGGGTGCGGACAGCATTTTGAAAATGGAGCAGATCGGCAATTGGAGTGGGGGTGCTGAGAGGAATGGCGCTACAGATAATTTCGCCGCGCAAATTTGCCACCGACAGATTGCTATAGCGCGGCGTTTGTTTGAGGAGATCGGCTAGAAACGTGTTGCACGCGGCAGGATCGTCGCCGCGAACCTCTGGCAATTGCGCTAATGTCGCGAGGTATTGGTGCACCGCATCAATCAAACGATCTTGATCCGCGGCGGCAAGGCGCGCAATGCGCAGGGCATTCGCTTGCGCTTCTAGGGTCGCCGATTGGCGCAACTGATTACTATCGTAAAGCGCTAGTCCGAAAGGCGGAGCAATCGCAAGGACAAGCAACAAAAACAAACTAGCACGGAGACTCGGAAGCGGCAATCGTTTCATGGCGCCTTTCTAATATCTCAACACGCATCCGCCAACAGGCAAAGGCGTGCGGTTGCAAAACTGCGCAACGTACAACTATGATAACCCGAATTGACAAATGCGTCAAAAGAACCCGAATCGAGTGGGGGATTGACAGCCGGTTCACACACACATATAATCCCGCGCAATTCGCGCCGCGTAACCTGATGATGGGGAGTCCCGTATGACACACTTGCGGATCTTGTTTGTGCTGACACTCGGCATGTTGCTCGCGTCATGCGCAATAGGACAACCCGCCATATCATTGCCCACGCCCACAAGTACCGTGGCGTTGCCCACCGCTCCGCTCGTTGTCGCGGTTAGCCCAACTGCCACATCAACACCAAGGCCACCTACGCCAACCGCGACAGCAACTGCGATCGCAACGGCAACCTTAACGCCAACCTTAACGCCAACCTCCACCGCAACGCCCACGCGCCTGCCCACCGCAACACTCGCCGCATTGCCCGCATTTTTGATGACCAATGATACACCGCCACTACCGCCAGGCAAAGGTGGCTTGATCATCAACAATCATTTTGGAGTTGAATTGAATTATGACCTTGGCGGCAAAGTGTACCAAGTGCCGCCGAACAGCCGCATGATTATTTTTCTAGCGGCAGGCAAATATACATTTACCGCATCGGCGGTTGGTTATGCGAGCAAGTCAGGTGCCACCGAAGTGTTGGACGGTTATTATCGCAATCAGGATTGGGGCTAAGCTATGCGAAAGCTATTTTCAAGTGGACTGTTGCTAGGGTCTGCGCTTTTCGTGGGCGTGACCTTGATCTGGAATTCCACGCCGGCGTATGCGCAACGGTGCGGTAAGCCACCGCTCCCCGCGTGTCCTACGGCGGTCCCACAAGCGGTCCGCGATCCCATTCATCCTAACCTGAGCTTTGGCGAAAGCGCGCCTTTCTTGCCAATCCCAGTAGATATCCCGCCAACGGAAACAGCCGCGCCGCCGCCACCGCCATCAACCAATACGCCCGTGCCACCAACGAGCACGCCTAGACCCGTGCCGCCAACCAGCACCAACACGCCGCTACCCACGGCAACGGCGACCAGCACGAGCGCGCCAACGCCCACGATAACACCGACACCGTTTGCATCGTCAATTGTGCTAAACGAATTATTGCCCAAGGCGCGCGCGCGCGATTGGAATCATGATGGCGTCGAAAATACGAATGACGAATGGTTTGAACTTTATAATACGGGATCGACCGCAGACCTGAGCAGTTGGCGCGTGGATACCGGCGAAAAAACACTGGGCTTTACGATTCCGACTAGCACAACCATCGCCTCACACGGCTTTCTGGTTTATTATCGAAGCCAGACCCACCTGGCTCTGGACGCCGCATCGCAATTGCGCTTACTCCATCCCGACGGTTCAATCGCAGACGCGATTCAATACACGCAATTGGATGATGATCGCGTTCATGCGCGCGCGATTGACGGGATAGGCCCATGGCGGCTCGGGTGCGCACCTTCGCCAGGCACAGCCAATTGCCAATTGGAAGCGAACGCGGCGGCAAGTTTTGCTATGCCCTATTTCCGCGAAACCATTGCCAGCCCAACCAACTCCTTCAACCCGGCAGTGGTGATGACTAATATCCTATTGGCGATCATCCTTGCGCTCGCAATGGGTTTTTTCGGCAACCTGCTCAACGATGCAATGGAAGCACACGAAGAACATGTAGCGCGATTGCTCGGTCCAATCACCACCACCTCAAAACATTTGCGCAGGGTGAGTCTTGGATTCGATAACTGGATGAACGCATCGCGGTTAGCATGGCTGGGCTTTATGATCAAACTGGCGGTGATCTTGATCTTGTATGGCGCGGTCCTCGCATTTCTCGATCCCAGTTTCGGATTCATCACGCAGGACGGCTTGATGCTGATCATCGCACTCGGCGTATCCACCGGCTTGATCGGTCTAGTGGATGACATCATCAGCTATATCGTTCTGCGTTCGCGCGGCGGTAGTGGCGTGATCCGCATGCACAGCGGTAACTTTCTCGTCGTGGTCGCTTCGACCTTGTTCTCGCGTTTATCTGGCATTGTGCCGGGGTTGGTGCTGGGCAGTCCCGCCGGCATCGAAGAGGTCAACGATCCGGGTGTGGGCAAGTATTTGGATGTGCTCGGCATCCTGGCAACCGCATTGGTCGCGCTTGGCGCTTGGTTTCTCGCGCCTCTGTTCAGTAACAACGCTTGGCTCAACACGGTGTTCCTGCTGATTTTTGCGGCAGGTGTGCAAACCGCGTTCTTTGAAATGGTGCCGATTGGGTATTTGCACGGCAAAGGTATTTTCCAGCTCAACCGGTTGGTGTGGCTCGCATTGTTTGCCGCGCTTGCCGCGATCTTTTTGCAAACGATGCTCAATCCCAATGGCGCATTTGTCAGCGCGTTCAATTCACCGAACATGGTGGCGCTGTCCATCATCGTGCTATGTTTTTGCGTATTCTGCACCGGCGTATGGTTTTATTTGCAACGACTGGACAAGAAAACAGAAACGGCATAACGATCCAAACGCGCCCAGTGAAAACTTGGGCGCGTCTTTTTTAGAATCCGACAATCCAACTCGGCAGGTTATTGCGGCGACGAATTGCCGCCACACTTGCTTTCGCGTCGCGCGCAATGCCCTGGTTGGACGATTGCATTAATGCTTCGAGCTGTGGCAATCCGCGCAGATCGCCCACATTGCCCAGCGCGATGATTGCCGCGTTCCGCACCGCGAAACTTTCTTGCTCGTCACACGCCGCGCCCACGAGCGCATCCTCCGCGCTCGGTGTGGTAAACGCGCTGAGACAATGCACCGCGCACGCGCGCACGTCCTCCGCCGTGTGTTTGAGCAAATCGCACAACAACGGCACGCTCGCCTCGCCCGCCGCTTCAAGCGCAAGGTCAATCGCCGCGCGGATTGCGCTTTTAACGTTGCTTTCCATCATGCCCTTTTCCGTCGCCAGGAGATCGAACAATGTCGCAAGCGTTGGCAAACCGGGAATCTGCGCGAGCGCGTTCGCAATTTTCGCGCGCAGTTCGTACTCATCTGCCGCAATCCGATTCACGTAAAATCCATCGCGGTATGTGCCATCGGACGACGCAATCGCCGCATCAATCAACACGCGTTCGCGGTCGCGGCTGATCGTGTTGGCTTGCGCCAGCGCATCCCGCGCCGCCGCATCGCCAATTTTGCCGAGCGCATCCGCCGCGTCAATTTTTTCCGTGAGCGCATTATCGCGCTCTGCCAACACCGCGAGAATGGCTGGCACTGCGCTGGCATCGCGCAATTCGCCGAACGCGCGCAACACATCGCGGCGCAAGCGCGTATCCTTTTGCTTCAACGCCTGCGCCAACCCAGCAACATCGCGCCTGACTTTCAACGTGGCAACATTGGGTCCAAACAGCGGCATGGCATCCTCCTTGCGTTTCGTATGCCGCAAGTATAGCCGAGTCATTCGACAAGTCAATGGCAAATTGACGCCGTGCCGCGATTGGATGATAATCATCAACACAAAATTCCAAAGCAACCCTGAGGTAATATGAATCCACTCAACCGTGACGACGTTTGGCAGTTGGTATGCGAGTACACGCCAACCGATTATTTACGCAAGCACATGCTCGCCGTAGAAGCCGCGATGAAATGGTACGCGCGCAAATTTGGCGAGGACGAAAATCTGTGGGGCAATATCGGGTTGGTGCACGATTTTGCGTACGAAAAATATCCTGACCAGCATCCGCAACACGACGGCGAACTGCTCAAAGCACTGGGCTGGCCGGATGAACTCGTGCGCGTCATCTGGTCGCATGGCGATGCGCTCAATCTGCCGCGTGTCACGCCGCTGGAGAAAACGCTGTACGCGGTGGACGAACTCACTGGCTTGATCCTCGCCGTCGCGCTTGTGCGTCCGTCGAAAAAAATTGCGGATGTGGATGTGTCATCGGTGAAGAAAAAGTGGAAGGACAAGGCATTTGCGCGCGGCGTCAAGCGCGAAGACATTGCGCGCGGCGCAGAAGCCCTGGGCATTCCGCTCGACGAGCATATCGGCAATGTGCTGAGCGCACTCAAGGAGAACGCGGACGTGCTGGGAGTGTGACACAAGCAGGCAGAAAGCAAAAAGCTCGCGATGAACACGGGGTTCTGCTTTCCGCCTACTGCCCTCTGCCTTCCGATAAGAATCCACCGTTTCGCCCGTACCGCACCGCGACAATTTCCGCCAGAATCGCCAGCGCCGTTTCCTCCGGCGTGCGCGCACCCAGGTCGAGTCCAATCGGGCCATGCACCGTCGCAAGAAATTCGGCGGCGACTCCGGCGGCACGCAGTTCCGCAAAATGTTGCGCGCGCGTTTCGCGCGAGCCCAGCGCGCCGATGTAACGTGGTTGTAGTGTGGCCAAGGTTTTCAACGCGGGGAGATCGAACTTGGGGTCGTGCGTGAGAATGGCGACATAGGTTGCCGCATCAATTTTCATTTGCGCCAGCGCGTCATCGGGAAACGCGACGATGATTTCATCTGCCGTTGGAAAACGTTCGCGCGAGGCAAAACGCGCGCGCCCATCCATAATCGTCACGCGGAAACCGAGTGTCTGCGCGAATTGCGTGAGCGGGATCGCGGTATGCACGCCGCCGATAATGATCAACCTAGGTTTCGGCGCAAACACTTCGATAAAAATTTCCGTGTCATCATACACACGATGCTCCGATTGCTCTGCGCGCATCAAAATTTGCGCGTCGTGGATCACGCGCGCGGTCAACGCGGCGTCATCTAAATCGCCGCGTGCCGTTCCATCGGGATAGACCATGATTTTTGCGCCGAGGTTCGCGCCGCGCACAATCGTTGCCGTCGCGCACAGCGTTGCATTTTCGAGATTACGTTTGAGTTCGTCGAACCAGCCCGCCAGCGATGGCATTACGCGACCACCTCGACAAACACCTCGATCCGACCGCCGCACGACAACCCCACATCCCACGCAGTTTCATCGGCAATGCCGTACTGCACCAGCCTGGGTTTGCCCGATTGAATCACGCGCCGCGCTTCTTCGATCACCGCGCCTTCTACGCAACCGCCGCTCACCGACCCGGCAAATTCGCCGCGCGCGTTCACGATCATTTTTGCGCCAATGGGTCGCGGCGTCGAGCCACCGGTTTTCACGACGGTCGCCAGCGCCACGCGATCGCCGCGCCTCCGCCATGCTTCAAGCGTCGCTAATAAATCGTTCATTTGATCGCCCGCAATTCAATCCGCGCGCGCAAGCTCAACGCAATCAATAGCACGATCAGCGCGATCACCTGCGACGCGCGATAACCGCCCGGCCAAAATGTCGCATCGGCGAGAAACGCATCCACGAACACACGCACAAACGCGTACCACGCAATTCCGTTCAACGCCGTTGCGCCGACCGGTAACATTTGCGCGCGCGCCATTTGCCACGTGGCATACGCGCCGAGCGCGGCAAGCCCTGCGACATAGATCGGCGTGGGATGCCGCACATCACCGTAAAGGTTAATGCCCCAGAACAAGGTGGTCGGCGTGCCAAAGCCATCGCCGCTGAGAAATTGCCCCACCGCAAAAATCGCGAACGCGACCAGCACACCCGGCGTGAGCGCGTCCGCAAATGACGCAAACGGAATTTTGCGCTGTTGGATATAAGCCGCTACCGCAATGATTCCAAACACCGCGCCGTATTCAACGGCGAGCGCGTTTGGGTTGAGCGCGACCATTTGCAACGGCTCTGCCGCATACGCCGCAAAATTTTGCAAAACGTAAATGGCGCGCGCCGCAACAAACATGACCAAAACGCCAATGCCGATCACATTCCAGACCTGGTTCGCATCCAGCTCGCGCGTCTTGCATGCGCGTTCGGCAACCGCCGCGCCAAGCCACAACGCCAGAATAAACGCCACCGCGTTCGACGGAATTACCGCCGGACCGATTGGGATCATCGGCAACATTAGCGTGCCTCCAAATTGTCCAGTTGCGTTTCGATGTACGCGCGATTCATGCCGCCCACATTCGTTGCGCGCACAATGCCCGCGCGATCAATAAAGAACGAAGTTGGCAAACCCTTGACGCTGTACTGATTCGTCACCGTGCCGTCGCGATCCATAACAATTGGAAACGTGAGTTTGAACTCGGTTACAAAATTTTTGACCACGGTGTCATTTTCGTTGCTGTCAATTGCCAACAACACAAACCGATCCGGGTTGGCTTGATAGACGGCTTGCAAATCCGGCATTTCGGTGCGACACGGGGGACACCAGGTTGCCCAGAAATTGACTAGCACAATTTTACCGCGATATTGCTCCAGCGTGACCGTTGCGCCGTCTAAGGTGGTGAGCGTAAACGCAGGCGCTTGGAAACCGATATGCGCCGCCACTTGCGCCGCCACGCTATCGCCCGCGTCCGGCACGCGCGAAAAAAACAACCAGAGTCCGCCTAACACGCCGACGACGGTGATAAAAACCGCCCATCGCAACGTGGCTTGTCGTTTATTATTTTTCATCGCCTTAAATTATACGCGCAAGCGAGGTCTTGCGCAATGCCAACCTCAACGCTATAATAGCCGCACTTTTTGGACAAGGAGAAAACGCATGGCTGGGACCGGTGAAATTTCTAACCTCGCGGACAAGTTGAACACTGAGCGCGCCAAATTATTGGCGACGCTGGATCAGGTCACGCCGGATATTCTCTTGCGCCCGTTTGACGAAGGCGGCTGGTCGATCAAGGATTTGCTCGCGCATGTCGCCGCGTCCGAAACGATCAATGTCGCGTTTGCGAAAATGATGGTGGCAAAAGATGCGCCGTTGCAGTTGGTCGAATTTGCCGCCGCGTATCCTGACTTTCCCGGTGAGTTTGAGATCAATGCATTTAATGCATGGATGACCGAACGTTGGCGTGCCAAATCGCTGGATGAGGTGCTGACCGCGCTGAATGCCGCGCGCGCCGATACGCTGGCATGGCTGGCAACGCTCACGCCCGCGCAACTCGAACGCACCGGCGCACACGCGGTTTGGGGCAATCAATCGGTCAGGGGTATGTTTCGCATTCTCGTGATCCACGATAAATTTCATCGCGCGGATATTGAAAAACGCAAAGCATAAAACATAAACCAGGCGCAAGCGATTACGATTGACAACGCAATTCACCAGACCATGAAACTCAAAACTCTCTTTTCGGCACATCGCACCTTTGCCGTGTTACTCACCACCATCGTGCTTTTGGAAATCGCGCATGGCGTTGAACTCATCGCGTTGTTTCCATTGTATTTGAGCGCGCATATGCACGAAGGCGCAGACGTGATCGGCGTCACCTTATCGTCCTATCTCATCGCCGATATTCTCACGCGCACGCCTGCCGGTTGGAGCGCGGATCGCTGGGCGCGCAAACCCATTGTGCTGATCGGGATTGCGCTATCGGCATTGCCATTGTTGATCATGCCGCGCATCGAATCGCCCGCGCTGTTTCTGGCACTGAATGTGATCAATGGCATCGGCGCGGGTTGCACCTGGCCTGCGATCTATGCCGCCGTCGCCGATGATTATGCTCGCACGCGCTATGGACTCGTCCTGGGCATCATCAACATGGTGATGCTGGGCGGCATTGCGCTCGGTCCGATTGCGGGCGGCTTGTTGTTGAGCCGCGTGCCATACGACCCCGCGTTTGCAATTTGCTTTGGCATCGTCGCGCTCGCGTTCGTGTTCGTCGTTCTGCTGATGCGCGAAACAAAAACGACGCCCGTGGCGCGCGCGTCATTGGAAGGAACTGGCTTGCGGATCGTCATTCAACAATTCAACGCGCCGTTGATTCGCTTGCTCAGCATTGGCTTGGGATTGACGTTTGCGCTGGGGATGATGCTGCCGCTAATTTCATTATTCGGCAAAGATGTTCTGCGTGTTACGCCGGATGTGTTCGCGCTGATTCTGCTTCCACCTGGGATTCTGACTGCCGCGCTGATCATTCCCGCTGGACGGTTTGCCGATGTGCGCGGGCGGCATCTGCCGTTGATCTTGGGTCTCGCGCTGATCGCGATCCCATTTGCCGCCGCGCCGCTTTCGATCAACCCGTTAATTGTATCCGCTGGGATCATGGTGGCAGGAAGTGGTTTTGCGCTATGTGTGCCAGCGTGGAATGCGCTCGTGATGGATTATGTGCCGGCATCGGCGCGCGGATTATTTCTCGGCGCGATTGCCACGGCACAAGGCGTGGGCTTGGCGGTGGGACCAACCGTAGGCGGCGCGCTGTGGACGCGCATCGGCGTCTATGCGCCATTCCAAGTTGCCGCAATGTTGATTGTCGGCGCAATGGCATTGGCGCTCGACCAAGCGCGGCGCAACCGGCTTGCCCAATCAAGTTAAGCGAGAAATAAAAAACCGAGGACTGGCGTCCTCGGTTCATTTTTTACGGACCGTACGGATTGGGATTCGGAACCGGACCGGGCATCGGCCCAGGAGCGGCGCAATTCGGAATGCGCAACCATTGACCGGCATAGATCCAATTCAAGTTGTAGATGCCGTTAAAGCGCGCGAGCGTCCACGCATCCACGCCTAGGCGGTACCCAATCGCCGTCATCGTATCGCCGTAATTCACGCGGTACGAACAGCGATAGAGCGGTCCCGGAATCGGTTGAGGATTCGGCGGGGGATACGGGCAACCGGGGCACGGATACGGATTGCCGCCGGAAATCACCAACACCTGTCCGATATAAATGTAATTCGGATTCCAGATGTTGTTAGTGCGCGCAAGCGTCCACATACTTACGCCGTACCGTGCCGCGATGTTGGAGAGCGTGTCACCGAATTGAACCACGTGGTAACCGGGCGTCGGTCCCCATGCGGCCGCGGGCGCGGGACTTGCGGCGGTGAACACCATCAACGCGAGTACTGCAACGAGCGCAAAAACAAAGCCTTTTCGCATTCTTCTACCTCCTTTGGTATACCGTCCTTTTAACCTGCCGGACGGAAATGTGAGCGAAAATTCCGCTTGATCACGTACTAGGCATGTTTGAATTATACAATACTCTAGGTTTTTTTTCAATGGTTAATTTGGGTCAATTGGCATAGCGGCTGGGGTTTCCCAGGTCTGCCATGGCTGAGCCTTGCAATTCGGCGGCATCGTCAGTCGCGTTGACTCACGAGCCCTACACGCCAGAAACGCCTGTGCCAATGATTTTTTTTGCGCTTTTTCTATTTCGGAGTATAGTGGCATCGAACAAGATTTGAGGATCGCATCGCGGGCGACAATGCGACTAACGAGGTGATTGATGCCTATTTTACGAGATATTTTTCTTAAATTATCCACGAACCAAGCCATGCGTAGTTTCGTCACCCGCTTTCCATTGTCGCGGCGCGTGTCGCGCCGATTTGTGGCGGGCGAAACGTTGGACGAAGCAATTGGGGTGGTCAAGAAACTAGACGCGCAAGGGCTCGCCGTGACACTTGATCAGCTAGGCGAAAGCGTGACGAGTCAAGCCGAAGCGCGCGAAGCCAAAGATGGTTATTTGCGCGCGCTGAATGCCCTTGCCCAAAACCAAGTCGCGTCGCACGTGTCCGTCAAACTCACGCAAATGGGACTGGATCTCAACACCGATCTCTGCCTTGCCAATATGCGCGAAATCATCGGCAAAGCCAAAGCGATCGGCACCTTTGTCCGCGTCGATATGGAAGACTCGCCGCGCACCCAAGCCACCCTGAACATTTTCAAAACTCTGCGCGCAGAATTCGACAACGTCGGCATTGTGATTCAAGCGTATTTGTATCGGAGTCAAGCCGATATGCAAGCGTTCCGCGATCGCGGCGCGGGCGTGCGCTTGTGCAAAGGCGCGTATAAAGAACCCGCCGAGATTGCCTTCCCGTTGAAAAAAGATGTGGACGAGAATTATCGCAAACTCGCGCAACTCTATCTCGATTCCGCCGACCAGGCGTATCTCGCGCTGGCAACACACGACGAAAAAATAATCCGGTGGGCGAAAGAGTACGTGGCGGCGCACCATATCGCTCACACGCAGTTCGAGTTCCAAATGCTTTATGGCATTCGCACCGATCTGCAGCGCCAACTCGTGCAAGAAGGGTTCACGATGCGCGTTTATGTGCCGTATGGCACGCACTGGTATCCGTACTTTATGCGGCGCATGGCGGAACGTCCCGCAAACGCAATCTTTTTGCTAAGCAATCTTTTTAAATAAAGGAGTAGAGCGGAGGACGCAAGATTATTTTTATCTGCGCCCTTGGCCATTGAGCAAACCATGAAAGCAGAAACTATTTCAATCGGCACGGAACTGTTACTGGGCCAAATCACCGACACGAACGCCGTGTGGATCGCCGAGCGACTTTCGGAAGTTGGCGTAGATTTGTATTTTCGCACCACCGTCGGCGATAACGTCGGGCGCATCGTGGACGCGATCACGCACGCGCTCACACGCGCGGATGTCATCATCACCACGGGCGGCTTGGGCCCCACGGTGGACGATATGACCCGCGAAGCGGTTGCCAAAGCCACCGAGCGCGATCTGATCCTGGATGAAAACTTGCTCGCGCAGATCAGCGAACGCTTTGGCAAATGGGGCACCCAGATGAGCGACAATAACAAATTGCAAGCGTTCATCCCGCGCAACGCCACGCCCATCGAAAACCCAGTCGGCACCGCGCCCGTCTTTATCGTCGAGCATCACGGCAAGTACGTTATTTCCCTGCCGGGCGTGCCGCGCGAAATGAAATATCTGATGGAGACGCGCATCCTGCCCTGGCTCCGCGAAAAAACCGGGAACGAAAATATCATCGTCAGCAAAACGCTCAAGACGTGCGCCATCGGCGAAAGTTTGGTGGATGCCAAGATCACCGACCTGGAAACTTCGACCAACCCAACCGTCGGCTTGCTCGCACATCCCAGCCAGACGGATATTCGCATCACGGTTAAAGCGCAAACGCGCGCGGAAGCCGACGCCCTGATCCGGGAAATGGAAACCAAAATCCGCGAACGATTGGGCGATTGGATTTACGGCGAAGGCGATGAAACCGTCGAAGAAGTGGTGGCGCGCGTGCTGGCGGCAAAAGATTGGCGGATCGCGTTGGCTGAAACGAACACCGCCGGAAAAATCGCGGAGCGCCTGCGCGCACGTCCCGAAGGCACACGCCTGATCAAATCCGCGATGTTACTCGATAACGTGACCGAGTTGACCGAGAAAAACGCGGCGACGATTGCAGAACAATATCGCACCATGACGGGCGCAGATGTTGCGCTCGCGGTGCTGGGCACAACAAACTCGGCGCAGGATATGTACGCCGAGGATACCGGCAAAACCGTGATCGCGGTGGCGACTGCGCAAGCAACTAACACGCGCGCCTACACCATCGGCGGCATCGGCGACAATGCCCAAACCTGGGTCGCCGTACGCTCGCTCGACCTAGTGCGTCGCGCGGCGATCAAAGCATAAACCACAGACCAAAATAAAAGATGGGAGATGAATCAATCTCATCTCCCATCTTTTATTTTTTCCCTTGGAGACATCATGGCAAATCAATTACAATTCGTTTGGTTCGATGGCAAACTCGTGGCATGGCACGAAGCGACCGTGCATGTGACGCAAATCGGCAACGCCGGCGTATCATCCGTATTTGAAGGCATTCGCGCATACTGGAATGCCGAGACGCAAAAATTATTTATCTTTCAACTGGACGCACACCTGGATCGCTTGATGCAATCTATGCGTTTGATGCGCATGAAACACACATTCACGACCGCCGCACTTGAAAACGGTATTCTCGAACTCGTCCGCGCAAATCAATGCGCCACCGACATTTATATTCGCCCACTCGCGTACACGGAATCTGCCGCGTTCAGCGTAGGCGGCGATCAAGTGCATCTCGCGATCCACACCACGCCGATGGCATCGCACTTGGACAGCGGCTTGGTGCATCATGCGTGTATCAGCTCGTGGACGCGCATCAGTGACAATGTGATGCCGCCGCGCGTCAAAGCCTCGTCGAATTATTTGAACTCGCGGCTGGCGTCCGAAGAAGCCAAGCGCAACGGCTATGATACGGCGCTCTTGCTCAATCCAAACGGCAAGGTTACCGAAGCGCCGGGTGCGTGCCTTATGCTAGTGCGCGATGGCAAACTCATTACGCCCGCGGCGACGAATGGTATTTTGGAAAGCATCACGCGCGCCACCGTCATTGAACTTTGCCGCGATGGATTGCGCCTCCAGGTGATCGAGCGCGAAGTTGATCGCACCGAGTTGTATGTGGCGAGCGAAGCATTCACCTGCGGCACCGGCGGCGAGATCACGCCGATTGTGTCCGTGGATCGGTTGACGCTCGGCGACGGGAGCATGGGCGCCATCACACGACAAATCGAAGCACTCTACCACGATGTGGTTCGTGGTGTGAATTCGCAGTACGACAAGTGGCGCACCAAAGTGTAATTTTCAATTCACGCTAAATGATTTTCGATTGCCGATCGCGCAATCAAAATAAGCAAGCGTAAATCTCAAATCGAAAAACGAAAATAAATTATGGTTATCGGAATCGTGATGGGTTTGGCAAGTGCGTTTTGTTGGGCAACCACTGGTTTGGCAATCAAAGCGCAATCGGATCGCATTGACACGTCGTCGTATAACGCGTTTCGCCTGGTGGTTGGCGCGTTGTTCTTTATCGTGTTGTTACCGTTTTTTGGCGGTTGGGATACGCTTGCGCAAATTTCGACGCCTTCCAAACTTGCGCTGGCTGGGTCCGGCATCGTCGGCGTCGCGATCGGCGATACGCTGTACTTTTGGAGCATGACGAAAATTGGCGCGGCGCGCGCGTTGCCGCTCTCCAGTATCTATCCGCTTTTCACCTGGGTCATTGCCATCCCGCTCCTCGGCGAACAGATCACGCTCAACGCAATGATCGGCACCGCGTTAGTATTGGGCGGCGTGTATTTGCTTTCGCCCCAATCCCAAGCCACGACACACCACGACGCACGCATGGAACGGCTGGGCACGCTGGGCGCAATTGTCGCCGCCGCGCTCTGGGCAATTTCGACCACGCTAATGAAGATTGGGTTGCAAGACGGCGTGAACCTCGTCGCGATTAATGTGTTTCGGATGCCGATTGCCGCGCTGGGCGTGTTGCTGATCGTGATGAAACAAAAAGGGCGCGCGGCGTGGCAAGGTTACAATTTGAAATCGTTGCCTGTGTTGATCGTGCTGGGCATTTACAGTACCGGCATTGGCGGTATACTGTGGACGCTCGCCATTGATTACGGCGGCGCGGCGCGCGCGGCCTTGCTCAACAGCGCATCGCCGTTGATCGGCGTGCCGCTCTCGGTCCTCTTTTTGAAAGAGCGGATGACGCCGACGGCCGTCGTTGGCGCATTGCTTTCCGTGTTTGGCGTGTGGTTGATTCTGTAAAAAGAAAAAAAGACTCGAAGGGTTGAGCAACCCTTCGAGTCTTTTTTTTCGCTAGTGCGACCAGGCGGGGTGATCTCCGCCGGTCTTGGTGAGCGCGACGCTATTGCCGCCGTTCGTATCCATCATGTAGATATCGGTCTGACCGTTGCGCGTGGATGCAAACGCAATCCACTTGCCATCGGGCGACCAGGTGGGCGAGAAATCGGCATAGATGCTGTTGCCCACGCGATGTTGGTTAGTGCCATCCGCGTTCATTACATAGATTTGCGGGCGGCCATCGCGCGTGGAGGTGAACGCAATTTGTTTGCCATCGGGCGACCATGCTGGCGCGCCATCATCCGCCGGGTCTTTGGTTAATTGCGTCTTGTTGCTATTCGGCGTGTTGAAAAAGGTATAGACATCGTTTGCGGCGTTCAAGTTGAACGCAAGCGCAAACAAGCCATTCTTGGACCAGCTCAAGCCGCCGCGATATTGTTCGTTCTGCGATTTGAGCAAGGCGGAACGACCGCCGGTGCCATCGGCATTGATCGTTTCAACCGACCACACGCCATTCGCGGTCAAGCGCACATAGCCAATCTGAGTGCCATCCGGCGACCAGGTTGGGCTGGACAAACCGTACTCGGAATCGAGACTGCGCGTATTATTTGCGGGATCCGAGATGCGTAAATCCAGCACGCGCAAGATATTGGGATTGCCCGGTGCGCCGGAAAAGATGTACGCAAAGCGGGAGTTGTCGGGCGACCATTCGCCGAGGTGCGCGTTGGTGCCTGCGCCGCCCAGCGTCAGGTCCATCACCGGACCGCTTTGGACAAACGGGGTGGTGACGTTCGTTTCCAAATTATAAACGTAAACACGATCAATGCCGCTTTCGTTCTTGTGATACGCAATGCTACCCTTGGGCATTGCCGGTTTCGCGGCGGTTGGCGTCACCGAAGGTTTCGCCACAACCACGCCGCCCGCTCGCGTTGGCGCAACGGTTGGTACGGGCGTGGCTGGTAACGTCGAAACCAATTTACCGTTTTGGACTTGGAATTTTAGTGTGGTATCCACAGTCGGCGTTGCCGACAAGGGTTCGGTCGGTTTGCGTTTCAAGATATTGACGATCAATTCGCCGCCCTGAATGGTCAGCGATTTCACCTTGATGCGATCACCCAATAGTTCGGGCGCGGTGGGCTTGGGCGCACCTTTATCGTTAATGACGCCATATAAATTGTAGAATGTGCCAGTGCCACCGCCCGACCAGACCAGGATCACAGCGGCATCGAGCGTGCCGTCCGCGTTCAGGTCGCCCGCGGCAGTCACGTCGTTAAACACGACCGTTACTTCGGAGGCGGAACCGGATGCGGCTTTTTCTTTGTACGTGCCGTTCACCAATTTGGCTTGACCGCTCGCCACACCGCTCACCGCATACTCGGCGTTCTTGAGCGCATCGAGTGTTAATGCTGGCACTGCGGTCGGTACTGGCACGTTGGTTGGCGTCGGCAGAACCTTGGTCGGCGCAACCGTGGGCGCGGCGGGAATTGTTGGCGAAGGCACCAGCGTGGGCGTTGGCGGCGCACTGCACGCCATCACCAGCAGAGCGAGCGCGGCCAATCCAAACAGGACGAAAACTTTTTGTTTCATTATTGTCTCCTTTCATTGAAATGTCACAAGGGGAGAAAAACTTACCGCAAGTCGCGGCGCCGTCAAAAAATTTCGGCTATGCCCGCAACCTTGCGGTTTCAATTTGCTTACGTCGTGCTGGACTATAACACAAAAAACATAAATGCACAAAATTCGTAACCGCCTATTCCCGAGAGAATGCTCCGGCGAGCGTTCCCTACATAGCGTTCCCTACATAGGGCGCGGACGCCGTTCCGCGCCAACACACGGGAAATTATTCTTTTACAAACCCCAAGGGACACCTTACAACGCGGACCTTGCAATCAAAACACGCTGTCCGTTTTTCTGTGCCGCGGAAATATAGCTCCGCGTTTCAAAAGCTACCCGCAGTTCAGGCGCGAGATGGTCTTGCGCCAAACGTGTCTGGTCCACCGTGGTTTTGATCTCCACCAACAATTCGATCATCCTGGTTTCCCAGGGTTGTTGATAACATTCGACGGTGAACGTCAACTCGCGCAGGTGATGGCGTCCAAATTCTTGCCACATACCCGCGTGCCGACACGCGCGGCATGGTCGGGCGCATTTGTCGCGATTATCCCCTAGTCAAGATCACGTTTGGCGTGCTGGCATGGTATTTGGATTCGATCGCGGATTCTAGTCGAATTTATAACATGGCGGGCGCGGTTTTTGCGTTGCTCACTTGGCTGTACGCGCTGACGACCGTTTTCCTTTTCGGCAAGTCAGCGCCGCGTATGCGGCCCATTCAAAAGCGAAACGAGGTGAACGACATGTGTGGCCAAAGCAGAGGCCATCACGCCGAGTGCGGCGGTCACGGCGGCAGACACGGAAGGCATCACAAGGAACAAGGATGCAACTGCAATTGTCATTCGGAGCATGAGCACGAGTGCGGTTGCAACGAAGGAGGATGTGACAAGCACGCAGAGCGCGGAGAGTCTGAATGCAGTTGCCATGAGGATAGTGACAGTACGGCGATCCATTTCGAGCGGCGGTTCCTGACACGCGCCGAGCAGATCGCCCAGTTGGAAACGTACTTGAATTTGCAGACCAAAGCCCAAGCGATGGCGGAACAAATCGTCGAAATTAAAACCATTGGCGCGTGAAATAACATGTGCGGCGCACCACATCACGGTGCGCCGCACATGTTATTTCACTTTAGGTAACTCAACGGCAAAAATGCGTTGAGCGTTAATTTCCGCATTAAATTTCCCCTTGACACATCACGGATTTTCTCGTATAATTGACTTGGTTGTTAGATGTCCTACATCTGACAACTGAGCCGATTAAATCACCGGCGTTAGAATGCGTCAATCAAGGAAGATGTGATGCGCACAGCCAAACCTCTCCGAACTCTTGCCTTAAACAAAGCCGTTCAATCTCGCGTCAAAGATTACATTACCGCAAATCATCTCGCGCCCGGCGATCCCCTGCCGCCGGAAATGCAACTCGCCGCCGACCTTGGGATCAGTCGTGGTTCGGTGCGCGAAGCGATCAAGGCGCTCGAATCACTCGGTATCGTCGAAGTGCGGCACGGTACCGGCGTGTTTGTGCGCGGATTCAATTTTGATTCAATGCTCGATCTCCTCACGTTTGGACTTTCCTTCGACCCCACCAAGATTTCCGAAATTCTCCAGATTCGCCGATGGCTTGAGACTGCCGCGATTGGGGATGTGTGTGAGCGCATCACAGCGCAAGACATTCAAAACATCGAGCAAGTCCTCGCTCAATGGGATCGGCGGATTGCGGCGGATGAATTGACTGCGGAGGAAGACCGCGCTTTTCATCGCGCGCTGTATCGAGTCATTGGCAACGAATCGCTCATCGCGCTGATTGATATTTTCTGGGTGGTTTATCACAGCATTCAGGTCACCAAGATTACGAAAGACGTTAATCCCACGACAACGATTCAAGATCATCGCGATATTCTCGACGCGATCAAACAACGCAATGCGTCCCTGGCGCGTCAACATATTCAAGATCATTTTCGCGGATTTGAAGAGCGGATCAAAGGGATCGATCAATTAGCCCTGGTCGTCGCGCCGCGTAAAACCAAACCGCGCCACGCCTCCATCAAAGCCTGAATGGCAAATCTCATAGCGGCAATGAATGCGCCGATCCGCACGCGGCGTTTTCCAAAGGGTGCGTGTGGCGGCCAAACTCATGCGGGTTCAACAGGCGCAGGTGCTGTTGCAACAATAGACAAATTGGTATTTGTGCGCGAGGAGGTGATGTCCTAGGATTCAATGTATGTTCATTTCAACTAATCCGGTCAATCCAATCAATTCAAGATTTTTGGAGGAGAAAGATGCAGTACTCGCGTCTAGTCATTGCTTTGCTTGTCATTGCCTTGCTGGTCGTAGCGTGCGCGCCAGCGGCAACGCCTGAACCAACTAAAGCGCCTGCGCCAACCGTAGCGCCGACGCAAGCCCCTGCGCCCACCGTCGCGCCCAAGCCGACCGATGCGCCGAAACCCACCGTCGCGCCGACAGTAGCGCCCACTGTGGCGCCGACGTCTGCCCCGGCACCGGTCAGTGGCGGTACGTTGATTGGCGCGTTTGACGTGGGACCCACTGGACACCCGCAATCGCGCCCGTACGACCAAACCGCTGGTCAGACATGGTTGATGAAAATTTGGTCACCCCTGATGAGCTTTAACGATTCGTTCACTGGCTTGGTTCCCGAACTTGCACTCTCGTGGACACCAAATGCCGATGCAACCAAATGGACCTTCAAGCTACGTCCCAATGTGAAATGGCATGATGGTAGCGCCTTTACCGCCGATGATGTCAAATTCACATTCGAACTGGCTTACAACCCAAACTTTGGCTGGCGCAATGAACCAGGTCTCAAGAGCAACCTCGTTGGCGCGCAAGATTACATTGATGGCAAAGCCAAAGAAATTACCGGCATCAAAGTGGTTGATCCACTGACCGTCGAATTCTCTTTGAACCATACCGACGCCAAATTGCCATACAACCTCACGACCGCGTACATGCTTCCCAAAGCCGTATTGAAAGATCAAGACCCGGCGAAATTAGCCAAGAGCGACTGGTTCCTCACCAGCCCCGTCGGCACGGGACCCTTCAAGATCTTCAAGTATGTCAAAGATCAGTACATGGATCTCGTTCCGAATGAATACTATTGGAACGGCAAGCCCAAGCTCGCCCACTTGATCAATCGCTATCTCGCCGACGAAACCGCGTCAGACATTGCACTGGAAAAAGGCGAAATCCAATTCACGTATGTGGCAAACGACGTGGCGAACCGGTTGAAAACCAATTCTGCGTTCAAGACGTTTGAATCACCCTCGTATGTACCCAACTATCTCGCGTTCAATATGCGCGACAAACGCTTCCAGGACGTTCGCGTACGCCAAGCATTTTGGTATGCGATTGATCGTGCCTCGATCGTTAAAGAAATTTTCCTGGGCGCGGCGTATGTACCTGTGTGCGGCTTGCCGGACAAGAACATGTGGCCCGCCGATGCGAACAAGTACGAATACAATCCAGCCAAAGCCCAGCAACTCTTGAAAGATGCCAACTGGAACACGAACGACACGCTCGAAATTTGGACGTACTATACCGCGCAGAACCAAAAAGACGCCATGCAAGCGGTTCAACAATTCCTCGCCCAAGTGGGCATCAAAGTGACCTTCAAGATCATGGACACTCCCGCTTACAACGCCCAGTTCTATACGGGCGAAGGATGGCCCATGTCGTATCGCGGCACGACGATCCTCTACGGACAATCGGGACGCCAGCAATTGTTGCCGAGCGATCAGACCAAGGACAAGAAATCCTGGGGCGCGATTGAAGATCCCAAGGTGGCGGAATACATCACGGCGGCTGAGAGCGCTTTGACCGATGCAGACTATATCAAATCGATGAAGTCGTTGTGCGGTGTACTGAATCAGAACGTGTATGAAATCCCGCTGTGGGTTGCCAATCGCTATGGCGCGGTGAGCGTCAAGGCTGGCAATTTCCTGTGGGTCTCGTCCGGTAGCTCGTCGTACGAAGACAAGTCCGAAACCTGGACGATTGCGCCGTAAGTTTCTAGTGTATGTTGCTGGCGGGTTCGCGGACCCGCCAGCAATTCTGGAGGTTTGCGGTGACGCAATATATTTTGCGGCGTTTGCTGATCATCATCCCGGTATTATTGGGTGTAACCATTGTCGTCTTTATCCTGATCAACCTGATCCCCGGTGATCCAGCGGCATTCTATGTCAGTCCTGACCAGGGAAGCAACCCGGAGCAAATGGCACTTGTGCGCGAGCGGCTTGGCTTGAACCAGCCGCTTCCCATTCGCTACGTCAAGTGGCTGGGACAAACGTTGACTGGCGATTTTGGGTACCGCACCAAAAACGGCGATCCGGTGGGTCCCGTGATTTGGTTGCGTTTGCAAAATACCATGTTGCTGGCTGGACTGGCGATGCTCCTGGGCGCCAGTATTGGCATTGTGCTGGGCGTCTTTACCGCCGTGCGTCAATACTCGGTGTGGGATTATGCGCTGACCGCACTGTCATTTCTCGGCGTGGCGATGCCCGCGTTCATTGTCGGAATTTTTGGCTTGTATGTTTTCGCACTCAAGATCCCACTCTTTCCCGCAGGTGGCATCAGCACCGTTGGCAAGGACTCGTCAATCCTGGACACGCTCTACCACGCGATTTTGCCAGCCTCATTGCTCAGTCTGAATTACCTCGCGAGCTTTATGCGCTATACGCGCTTTAGTTTGCTCGAAGTGTTGAAACAAGATTACGTTTCGAATGCGCGCGCCAAGGGTTTGCGCGAAAGCCGGGTCATCTATGTGCATGCGCTCCGCAACGCGCTCTTGCCGGTGATTACGGCGATTGGCTTGAGCTTGCCGGGTCTCGTTGTCGGCGCAGTGTTTATGGAAACAATTTTTTCCTGGCCCGGGATGGGCACGCTGTATTTGGATGCCGTCATGTCGCGTGACTATCCGCTGATCATGGGCATGAATCTCATCAGCGCGTCGGTTATTTTAATGACAAATTTGTTGACCGATATTACATATGCGTATGTCGATCCGCGCATCCGCTATAGTTAGCGAGGTCAAGTGATGCCATCAAGTGCTGTGTCGAACCTGCGACCAATTGAATCGCCGTTGCGCCGCGCGCTCCGCCGGTTTCGCAAGCATCGTCTTGCCATGACCTCCGTGGGTATATTGCTCGTCATTATTTTCCTTGCCGTCGGCGCGGATTGGTTGCAAGGTTACCCGCCGGATAAAATGAATTTGGGCAATGCGAGCAAGCCGCCTTCGGCTGAACACTGGCTCGGCACCGATCGGATCGGACGCGATATGTGGAGCCGCTTGATTCATGGCGGCCAAGTGTCGCTCGTGATCGGACTTGCCGCAACGGTGATATCGCTGAGTGTGGGCATTGTGTTTGGCGCGCTCTCCGGCTTTTACGGCGGCTGGGTGGACATGGTCCTGCAACGCTTGACCGACATTGTGATGGCGTTTCCGAGCATTGTCTTGATGATGACCCTTGCTGTCTTTACCGGTCCGGGGTTGATCAATGTCATTGTGATCATTGGCGCGGTCAGTTGGACGAGCGTCACCCGGTTAGTCCGCGCCGAGTTTCTCGCGGCGAAAGAGCGCGTGTATGTTGAAGCCGCGCGTTGTATCGGCGTGGGCAACCTGAGCATCATCTTCAAACACATTTTGCCGAACACGCTCGCGCCCGTTGTCGCGCAAGCCGCGTTCTCCATCGGTCTCGCAATCCTCACCGAAGCAGGATTGAGTTTCCTCGGCTTGGGCGTGCCTCTGCCTACTTCGACCTGGGGCAATATGCTCGAGCCCGCGCGTGAACTCGAAGTGCTGAGCAACATGCCGTGGATGTGGATGCCGCCCGCGTTTATGATTGTCCTCACCGTATTGTGCGTCAACTTTATCGGCGATGGGTTACGCGATGCGCTCGATCCGCGCACATTGATATAAGTGATTGGATGAAACAATGCCGAGTCAGTCTAATCCCGTTCGCCTTGCCGCGGTAGGCGTGCGCGGCTGGGGCACCAAGCTCGCCGATGCGGCCAAGCCGCTCGCGCATGTTGCTTTGGTAACGTGCTTTGCGCCGACCCAGGCGCACTGCGTCGAGTTTGCCGCGCGCTATGCTTGCGCGATTGCGCCAAGCTATGCGGCGATCCTTGCCGATCCCAATGTGGACGGCGTGTTGCTGACGACACCGAACGAAGGTCACTTGGCTGAGATTGTCGCGGCGGCGCAACATGGTAAGCATGTGTTCGTCGAAAAACCCATCACCCTCACCGTCGCAGATGCGGTTGCGGCAACGCGCGCTTGCGCCGAGGCTGGGGTAGCGCTGGCGGTTGGACATCAAAGTCGGCGCGATGCGGGGGTGCGTCAGTTAAAAGCCCTGATCGATTCGGGCGAACTGGGAACGATCATCGGCGTTGAGGCGAATATCAGTACTGACACGGGCACCCAGGTCGCACCAGGTGAATGGCGTTCGAGTCGCGAGCAGTGTCCCGGCGGACCCCTCATCCAAATTGGAATTCATCACATTGACACATTGCATTATCTACTCGGTCCAATCACACGCGTGTTTGGCATTCAACGGCATCGTGTTATTCCCGCCGTGATTGATGATGTCAGCGTGACCCTGTTGGAATTTGCAAGCGGCGTGGTGGGACAGCTCACTGCGCATTACGCCACCTCGCGCGTATTTGATCTGCGTGTGCTGGGCACGCGCGCCAATGCGCGCTATGATAAATGGCTGGGACTCGAAGTGCGCCGCGACACCCCGGATCGGGTTGTGCGCGAAATGCTTCCCCTAGCAACAAACGATCCTATCGCGGAAGAAATCGCCGAGTTTGTGGAATGTATTCGCGCACACACGCGCCCCGAAGTGGGCGGCGCGGAAGCAACCGCCGCGCTCGCCGTCGTCCGCGCCGCTATCGAAGCAAACGAACGCGGTTGCATGATCTCAATCGCGTTAGACTAGATTTTTTAGGAGGCATCATGCCCATATTGACTGGAACATTACCCGCATTGGTTACGCCATTCACGCCGGACAATCAAGTAAATGTGACCGTGTTGCGTGATTTGGTTGACTTTTTTTTGGCGAAGCGGGTCAACGGTTTTTATCTCTGTGGCAGTAATGGCGAAGGCGCGTTCATGTCCGTGGCTGAACGACAACTGGTTGTTGAAACTGTGGCGGCGCGGGTGAATCACCGCGTTCCGCTCATTGTGCATGTTGGCGCGGCGGCGAACACAGAGGCGGTGCTGTTAGCGCAACACGCGCGCGCGCATGGCGCAGTTGCCATTAGCAGTATCCTTCCACCCGTGCTGTACGATCCGCGCGGCTTGGTCGCGTACTATCAAACCCTTGCCGCGTCGGTCCCGGACATGGCGTTCTTTCCGTATCTGTTCGGCGGCACGCGCGATGCCGTCGCCTTGATGCGCGAGTTGTTATCCATTCCAAACCTGGGCGGCACGAAATACACGGGTCCGAATATGTACGAGATGAGCCAGATCGTCGCTCTGCGCGAGCGCGATTGGACTGTCTTTGCGGGGATGGACGAAGAGTGTTTATTCGCGTTGATGTTCGGCGCAAGCGGGAATATCGGCTCGACGGTCAATCTGATGCCCGGCGCGTTTGTCGAAATGCACCGGTGCTATCACAGCGGCGATTGGGCGCGCGCGCTCGATATTCAAACGCAGATCAATCGCGTGATCGAAACACTATACACGTTCGGTTTTGCCGGTGCATGGAAAACAACATTCCAATTTTTGGGATTCGATTGCGGCAAACCCCGCGTGCCGAATCTGCCGATGCCGGAAAGCCAGCGCGATCAATTGCGCGCGGCATTGCAAGCGATTGGCTTTTTTGAGCTTGCGGCAATGTAAGCCCAAGGAAGAACGACGAGGGATGCCGAGTATTTCCATGCCAGCATCTTTCAGCGTTAAGAAACGATCTAAAATGACGCGGGATGTAGTTGAAACTGAAATTCTAATTATCGGCGCAGGATTTGCGGGCTGTCGCGCCGCGATTGAGGCGCATGATCTCGGCGCGAATGTCTTGATCGTGACGAATGGTCCATTCATCGCCACCGGTTCAAGTTTTCATCCGATTCGCTTGACCTGGGGACGCGGCTATACGGCGGGACTGGGGATCAACGGCGAAGCGGATACGCCGGAAGCGCATTTCGCGGATATTCTGCGCGCGGGGCAAGGTCTCACCGACCAACGTCTCGCGCGCATTCTTGTGGCGGACGCGCCCGCGCGTTATCACGATCTGGAAAAATTTGGCGTCGAGTTTACGCTCATGTCACGCCTGTTGAAACTCGACGTGAACGATCATGGGCGCGGCACGCGCGGCGCGCTCGCGATGAATCCGGCAAATTTGCGCGACACCTTCCGTCGGCAAATCGCATCGCGCCAGATTATCGTGCGCGAACATACCCAGGTCATCGCGTTGCTCGGTCAAGCCGGACGATGTGACGGCGCGATCCTCGTGGACAACACCGGCGCGGTCACCGTGGTTCAGGCGCGCGCAGTCATTCTGGCATCCGGCGGCCCAAACGATCTTTTTCGATACAACCTCAACACGCCCGATCTGACCGGCGCGTGCCATATCTTTGCGCTCGATCTCGGCGCGCGTTTGATCAATGTTGAATTTTTTCAAATCATTCTAGGCATGACGCATCATCCGCACGCAACGTTTGCTGAAGCATTCCTGGGTCTGCACCCCCAGATTCGCAACAGCGCCGGCGTTGATTTATTTGCCGACACGCCGGACATTCTCGATGCGCGCGCGCAAACCGGACCGTTCACGTGGAACAATCCCGGCGCGGCATTTGATCTGACCATCCTGCGCGAGTTACGCGCCGGGCGCACGGTCTCGGCCGATTTTTCCGACCGCCAATCGCTCAATGTGCCGCAGACGATTGCAAACAAATGGCGCGAATGGGCAGTGGAAAACGGCGTGAATTTTTCGCGCCCGATTGAAATTGCGCCTTGCGCACACGCGTGCAACGGCGGCGTTTGGATTGACGCCGAGGGCGGCACTGGCGTTGCCAATTTATTTGCGTGCGGCGAAATTGCTGGCGGAATGCACGGCGCAAATCGCATCGGCGGCAATCAGTTTGCAAGCACGCAAGTGTTTGGCGTCCGGGCGGCGCGGGCGGCGGTGCAATGCGCACGCGAATCGGATGCGCGCAACCTGAACCGCGATCAAATTTTAGAGCATGTCGCGCAAGTTGAGCAACTGCGCGCGCGCGGCGAACATGGAATCACAGCGATAGAGTTGCGCAGGCAATTGCAAGATGTCATGTGGCGCAACGCCATGCTTGATCGAACGGCGGCGAGTTTGCAAGACGCACAATCGACATTGCGTGAGATCGAAACCCGGTTGGCGCAAGCGGCGTATCGTTCGCCCGGCGAGTTTGCCATTGCGCTCGGTTTGCCAAACGCGCTTCGCATCGCGCAAATTATTTTACAGGTTGCCGCAATGCGAAACGAAAGCCGCGGTCCGCACTATCGCGCTGATTGTGCGTTGCAGGATGACGTCAATTTGCGCAAGCCGATTGTTGTTGCGCAAGCCGGCGCAGAAATTATTAGCGAATGGAGTGCGGATTGTGCGTGAACCGGTTGTGGTGATTGATATTGGCGGAACAAAAATCGCCGGGGCAATCGCGTTCCCGGATGGACACATTGCGCATCATCAAACGCGCCCAACGCTGGGCGATGGCGGCGGCGACGGAATTATGCGCCGCGTGATTGAACTGGCGCAAACCCTTGTCGCGGCGAGCCAGGTCAAACCGGCGGCGATTGGCGTTGCAACCGGCGGCGATGTGGACAACGAGACCGGGGCCATTGTGTATGCAACGGCGACGATCCCAGGTTGGCAGGGAATGCCGGTGCGCGCGCGGCTAGAAGCGACACTGGGTCTGCGCGCGTACGTGGATAACGATGGCAATGCGATGGCGCTCGGCGAAGCAATCTATGGCGCGGGACGCGGGGCGGCGCAGGGGATCGGCGTGGTGGTTGGCACGGGCATTGGCGGCGGGATTGTACTGGATCGCAAAATCTATCGTGGCGCACACGGGTTTGCCGGACGGCTGGGTCACATCATCGTGGATTACTCCGCGCAACAACCGTGCACCTGCGGCGCGGCGGGCTGTCTCGAAGCATACGCGGCATCGCTCGCCTTGATCGCCGAGTACAAAAAGCACAGCGGCGCACAAACGCTCGCGCCGGAATTTGGCGTGAAAGAGATCGCGCAATTGGCGGAATCGGGGGATGCCATCGCCGCGCAAGTGATTCGCCGCGGCGCATTTTTTCTCGGTATTGGCATTGCCTCGCTCTTGAATTTGCTCAACCCCGATGTGGTGATCGTGGGCGGCGGCGTGGCGCAAATTGGCGACCGTTATTTCGCGGAAATTCGCCGGGTGACCCGAGAACGCGCGCAAGGTTCGGTACGCGATACGCCGATAGTGCCAGCTACGCTAGGTCCGCAGGCGAACTTGATCGGCGCGGCAGAATTAGCGTGGCAAGGCATCGCATAATCGGCGCGGTCGGTCATGACAACATGAACAGCACGTGAGCGCATTAGAACTTGTCGCGCATCGAGAATCGGATCGCGTTGGAATTGCCGATGCAATTTGGGAAGATACCTTGGCGCATTGGCACACGGCAGGACTACCAAAGGACGTTTCCGTAGGCGATTACTTTGGTTTTGATTTCGATAATATTTTCCTCGACGCGTCTTTGCGCTTGCCGGAAAGATTGATTGAATAAACGAGCGAGTACACGATTCGCGAGGACAAGCACGGTTTTATTGCCAAACAATGGAAGGTAAAGACGGTGCGCGCGGTTCGTTTAGAAAATTACACGTTGTTGATGCAACTGATTCGCCAGTACGGAACCTATTGAAATCGAGTGACCTGAGAAAAAACCGCAATGAAGATTCATCCTGTTCTTGAACAATTGCACGGTGGTCTCGTCGTTTCGTGCCAGCCCGATGCGGCGGATCGTGAACATGATCCGATGAATGCACCGGCAATTATGGCGGCGCTTGCGCGCGCGGCGATGCTGGGTGGTGCGGTGGGCATTCGCGCCGATAGCCCGGTGGACATTGCCGCGATTCGCGCGGCAGTCCGCGCGCCAATCATCGGCATCTACAAGTTTGATCTGCCTGGTTTTCAGGTTCGCATTACGCCGACGGTTGATCACGCGATTCAGATTGCACATGCCGGCGCTGATGTGATCGCGCTCGACGCGACCCAGCGTCCGCGTCCCGGCGGCTTGAGCGTTGCGGAACTGATCGCGCAAGTAAAAGCGCGCACCGGCAAGCCGATTGCGGCAGATGTTTCAACATTCGAGGAGGGATTACATGCGGCAGAGGTTGGCGCAGATGCGATCTTGCCTACACTCGCAGGGTATACCGATTACAGCCGCAATCTACCAGAACCCGATTTTGAATTAATCGAAAAACTTGTCACGCATCTGTCTGTCCCCGTGATTGCTGAAGGCAAAATTGCCACGCCTGCCCAAGCCGCGCGCGCGCTGGAACTCGGCGCGTGGGCAGTCTGCGTGGGGAGCGCGATCACGCGCCCGCGCTGGATCACCACACAGTTTGTAGCCGCTCTGGGTTAGCCGATCGGTTGAGGCTATTGAACGCTATGCAAGCGATCCCGTGTGAAATTTCTTTTCGCCTGCCTCAATCCGCACCGTCAAACGGTTTTCTGGCGGCGGGAACGGACACGACCAGCGCTCATTGTAGGCGCAGTACGGATTGTAACAAAAATTGAAATCAAAAACGAGTTCGTCGGCGTGCTGTTCCTCGGGTTCCAGATACCGTCCTGCGCCATATGATTCGGCGGGCGCAGTGGCATCCACAAATGGCACAAAGTATGCGCCGGGATTATCGGTTGCCTCGTAGACTTGCAACGCCGCCGCCGCGCCATGGACCTGGAACCGCACTTGCCCCACTTGCCAATAGCTTTGCGTCGCGCCGGTGCTGGTTTGCATTTCAATTTGTTTTGGATCGGGATAGCGCTCGAGCGGCAATTCAAATTGCAATGCCGGATTCTCTGCAAAATAATCCAGTCCGACAAATTCTTTTTTCTGTGTAGTAGTCAGCGGCGACTGTGGACTCGTTTTGAAAAATTCATCTTTGGCTTGACGGAATGCTTCCACTTCAGTCATAGTTTCTCCTGACGGATCTAATCCGGGGTTACAAAATTTTTTCAGCGCGAAACCACGCGATGGCATCGCGCAAGGTTTCATCAAGCGGGCGGGTGGCGAGACCCAGGTCGCGCCGCGCCTTGGCGCCGTTGTAATACCAAAACACTTGGGCGATTTGAGCCGTGGCAAAATCGAGTGGGGGATGCCGCAGAATTTTTTCGAGGAACCAACCGGCGGGCAACATCCAGCGATGGGGTATGACCAATGGCGCGCGTTTGTGCCCCGCGATCTGCCCCGCGCGCGCAAAGAGATCGCGTAATGGCGTATTCACACCGGCAAGCAGATATTTTTCGCCGATGCGTCCGCGTTCAAGCGCCAGCACATGACCGAGCGCCGCATCGCGCACATCAATGACATTGATGCCTGTATCCGTCACCAAGGGCAAGTGCCCGCGCAAATAATCAAGCAATTCTCCCGCTGATGACAAATTCACATCGCCAGGACCAAAACAAAAGGTGGGATAGACAAATACAATCGGCGCATCCAGCGCTTGCGCGTGTGCTTGCGCCTCAACTTTGGCGTGCCAGTACGGAAATACGCTCGGAGTGAAGGGTTGCCCGTGGGTTTCATCGGCGGGCTGTTTTTGGGTTCCCGCGCCAAGTGTGAAAATGGACGCGGTGTAGACGATGCGTTCAATTTGCGCGGCGCGCGCGGCGGCAAAGGTGTTGACCGTGCCGGTGTAATGTTGAGCCCAGACGCGCAGTCCGTCGCGCGGATGCGTGAGGATTGCGCCCGCCGTGTGAATCAGCGCGTCACAGCCGCTCAACGCGCGATCCAGTGTTTCCCGCGCGAGCAGATCGCCAACGGCAAATTCAATTTGATCGCGTACGGGGTCAAGGTTGCGGCGATCAGACTGGGCGCGTACAAACGCGCGGACGCGGTGACCGCGTGCCACCAGCGTCCGCACAATCCACGCCCCTAGAAATCCATTTGCGCCCGTGACGAGCGTTACGGTTTTTTCACCCACTGGCAATTACTCCAATCGCCTTTTTTGACGTACACAATGCCCAGATTGTACACCTGTCCCACATAGCCATCCGCACCAACGGCAAATTCAAATTCATCGGTTTGCGGATAACCCAGGTTTTGGATCTGCGCGAATTTGTACAGCGCGCCATCGGTGTTGATCGGCATCCACGTCAATTTTTTCGCGGCGGCGCTCACGGTTTGCTCTAGCGTCGGCGCGGGCGGGGTGCTCCCTGGCTGGGCAAACGTCAATAGATAATTGACGTGGCGATGTTCCGGCAAGCCCATGCCACTCACCACATCGCTTTGCGTTTGATCTGCCACAAACGCAAAATACGGACCATTCTTCAACGTAATGTCGAGGTTTGCGTAAATCGGCACGTTGCCTTGCCCATGTGCGTCCGTCGTCACTCGCGTCGGTGGATCGTTTGGCTCGCGTCCGATCCAATCCACTATACAGGTAATCCCGCTCATCGCCTGGCCGTTCGCATCTTGGACGGTGAAATAGATATTGTGATTGCCGCCCGCTTCGGTTTCGTCCTGGTATTTGACGATCTTCACATCCCAGGTCGCGTTCGTCGTCTGGGTTGCTTTGATCCCTAGATTCGTCAAGCGCGGATCGAATTCCATGGTACCTCCCTGATTACGGTTTTTTCACCCACTGGCAATTTGCCCACTCGCCGTTTTTCACATAGACGATACCTAGGTTGAACACTTGGGCGAGATAACGATCCGCGCCAAAGGTGACGGTGAACTCGTCGGTTTGGGGAAAGCCCAGTTGGCTGGTTTGCGCAAATTGATACAGCGCGGCGTCGGTGTTGATCGGCATCCAATTATATTTTTGCGCGGCGGTCACGGCGGCAAGCTCGGCAACGACGCGATCATATTCCACGTTTGGTCCCGGGCACTGCGCCTTGTCCACGTTATCAATCTCATAATGTCCGATGAGTGTACGATGCGCAACATACGTCAAGTTGAGTTGCGCGGCAAGCCACAGCAACAACCGATTGTTGGCGGCATACATTTCCGGCGTCCACGTATCTGCGGATTGTCCTTCATGCTCGATGCTGACTGTGTAGAAATTGGGATTAAGTTTCGGCAACAAATCTTGCCAGGTCGGTTTGACGACTTTGTTGCGCGCGTTGAGCCATTGCTGATTCACCGCGTCCCAAGCCAAGCCGTTCCCAAACGCCGTGTCGTTGATCGAGACGTACTGTTCGATTGTGCCATCTTTGCCGACGCAAAAATGCGCGGAGGCTTGGCGCTGGGGATCGTTGAACGTGGGGAATACGGATGCGAGCGAACCGGCGGCAATGTGCAAGACCACCGCGCGCACCGTTTGCCCACTGCGCCCCACCGAAAAATTATTTGCCACGATCGGACGTTTTACTGCGAACGGACACCAAGCGATTGCCATGTTTCCTCCCAGAGTGATGTTATGCGCCAAACAGTTACGCTGGCTTTTTGACCCACATGCAATTTGCCCAGTCGCCGATTTTCACATAGACGATGCCGCCGTTGTACACCTGACCGACATAGGCATCTGCGCCGACGGCGAATGGATATTCATCGGTTTGCGGATAACCCAGGTTTTGCGTTTGCGCGAACTTGTACAGCGCGCCATCAGTGTTGATCGGCATCCACGTCAATTTTTTCGCGGCGGCGAGCACGGTTTGCTCCAGCGTGGGTGCCGGACTGGGTCCGCCGCTCGCCACATAATCCGCAATGCGCTTGCCGATGGGAGACACGTCGAACGTTTGCCAGGGCGCACCGCCGCCGTACTGATAAATCGTCGCGCCGATCACGTCGGCATCCTGTGCCAGTTGCGTGTCATAATCGGAAAGAATTTTGAGATATTGATCGGCGGAGACATACTTTTGCCAGCCGTTGTTACTGCCGTCGTCCACGCCGCATTCGGTGATCACGATCGGTTTGCGCGCGTTCGCGGGCAACGCCGCCCGAAATTGGCGGTACCGCGCGAGATCATTTGCGCCAGTCGTCGGCGCATAGTATTCGTGCAGGGCAAGGTAATCGCACGCGCGCGCGGCGGGCGCGAGTAGCGGCACCCAGTCGAGGCGCGGATTGCCCGTCGAAAACGAAAATGCGGCAACCTTTTCGTTGCGCGCGTGCATCAATGTCGCAAAACGCACAAACCAGGTCGTCAGCGCTTGCACATCGGCGGGTGAATTCAGAATGGGCTCATTCAAGCCTTCCCAGATAATTCCACGTCCACTCAATTTATTCAGCGTATCGTTCAACTCGGCGACATACTGGTCGGCGGGATCGTTGTATCCCAGGTTCGTATATTGCCGATAGACGATCAGCGTTTTGGGACAGCGGCGGCGAATTTCGTCTACGTTGGTGTCGCTGGGAAAATCGAATAGTTTGACGCACGTCGGTTGCATTTGCGCGAGGAGATCAAGTACTTTGCTGTCAAAGCCGTTGATATGAAAAGTGAGTTTTGAAGGCATGGCCATTGCTCCTGGGCGTTACACGCCGTCGGGTTTCTTGACGAATTGGCAATTACCCCAATCGCCTTGTTTCACATACACGATCCCCAGGTTGTACACTTGCGCAATATAGAGCGTGTTGTTGAACGTGACCTGAAATTCGTCAGTTTGCGGATAGCCCAGGTTTTGCGCGAGCGCGAATTTATACAACGCGCCGTCGGTATTGATCGGCATCCACGTCAATTTCTTTGCGGCGGCGATGGCGGCAGTCGCAACGGGATCGGGCGGGGGCGGCGGGGGCGCGGGCCAGCGCGCGCGGTAATCGTTCTGCAACGCGGCGCGCAGATCATCTTGCAGTGCAGACTTGTCGGAGATGCTCCAGCGCGCGTCGCCGATATTCCAGCGAAAGAGACAGACGCCCTGGATCGGTTGGTTCGCGGCGACGGCGTTCCACGCGTTGATCTCTTGGTACGCGGCGCGAATCCAACCAACGTTTTGATTTTTCCACCAATCGGGATCGGCGGCTTGCGTCTCGGTGATGAACACGGGGAGCGCGCGCCAGTTGGTTGGCACCACGCCGAGAAAATCGCGATACGCGCGGAACTGGGAATGATAATTGGCGAACGGCGCGTTCATCTTGTCTTCGCTCGTGACGAGCGCGGGATTCAACCCGTGCGTGTAGGTGTGCAGTGCCAACGCGTCGGGCGCAGATTTGAGTTGCGCAATTTGGGTGAGGCTGTCGCGCAAGTATTGCACCCAGTCGCCGTTGGCATTACCAAGGTATGTGGTCTGGTTGTTCCATGGTGCGGGCGGAGCCGGCACGATCCAATCAGCGGCATGCCCAGCCAAATTTTTGATCGCGGCGCGGCATTTGGCAAAACACTGCGCGTATTTGTCGGGTGTGATCACTTGGCCACCCGCGCCACCGGGGCGTTCATCGGCGAGATTGGTTTCGTTGCCAATGATCCAGATTTTTGCGCCTTGGGAGCCAGCGACAAACGTGGCGCATTGTTGCGCAAACGTATCGTACTGCGCCGAATTGGGAAGCGTGCCATTGGGATTGTAGCCGTTGTTCAAGCGGACGATGACGCCGAACCCAGCATTCATCAGCGCAGAAAAATCACTGCTCGAATCAGGGGGATTGACCTGGACTGTGGCCACCACCCAGCCGGTTTTCTTGGCTGTGCTAAACAGAGACTCGGCACCGGCGTCGTGCATGCCGAAAATATGGATCGGTAGTTGCGCCATGATGACCTCCTCGTCAATGCGTGTCAGAGTTGGATGCAATTGTACCGTGAGAGAAACAGAGTGTCAAGCGCGC
>JBBIUF010000014.1:18723-54199 GCA_037440365.1 Chloroflexota bacterium | reverse complement strand
GTAAAAATAAATTATTTTGCTGAGCAGGAAATTCTCTCTCGCGGCAACTGCACCATCTTGCACTGGGGCATTGAAAATGTGCAAACAATTTATCTGAACGGCGAAGGGGTGCAAGGCTGGGACGAAAGAAGAATCTGCCCTAATGTAACTACAACCTACACACTTCGTATTGTGCAAAGCGGTGGCAACGCGATCGAGCGCGGTATTGTCGTCAGGGTACAGTAAATAGAAAACCAATACCTGTAACCACTAGCCCGCCGATTCCACAACTATCGTACAACGAGACCCGAAGGATTTTATCAGCTCCCCAAGAGCCGCATCCTTCGGGTCTCGCATCTTCCGCAATTGACAGATCATCCACCCTGCCCTAAAATCGGAGGCGACGAAACGCTTGCCCAAACGCTCGCCGTAAAGGTCACCACCCATGGCTAAACTAAAACAGCCGAAACCCAATCTGCCGCGTCTCAATCCACACGAAAAACCAACCATCCCAGCCGATGCGCCGCAATATCTTAACCGGGAACTGAGTCTCCTCGAATTCTTTCGCCGCGTCTTGGAAGAAGCTCAAGACGAAACCAATCCGTTATTGGAGCGCGTCAAATTTCTTTCGATTGTCGGCTCGAACCTTGCCGAATTTTATATGGTGCGCGTCGCTGGAGTAAAGCAACAAATTGAAGCGGGCGTGTTTGATCTAACACCGGATGGGATGACGCCCGCTGAGCAACTCGCCGCGATTCGTCCAATTTCGATCAAGTTGATGAACGATGCGCGCGCGTGTCTTCGCACGCTCTTGCCCCAGCTTGCTCAAACCGGCATCCACATTCTCGATTATGCCGCGCTGGATGAAGCGCAAAAATCCAGTGTCAAGGCATACTTTGATGAAATGATCTTTCCGGTGCTGACTCCGCTCGCGTATGATCCAGGCAGACCTTTTCCGCACATTTCCAATCGCAGTCTCAATCTCGCCGTCATCATCCGCGATGAAAACGACAATGAGCGTTTTGCGCGGGTCAAAGTTCCCAATACTCTGCCGCGCCTTTTACCCGTGCCAACCGCCGCCACGAAAAATAACGCGCGCTATTTTGTCTGGTTGGAACAAGTGATCACCGCCAATCTCGCCGGGTTATTTCCAGGAATGTTGGTCCTGCAAGCGCACCCCTTCCAAGTGACCCGCGACGCCGAAATGTTGATCCAAGAATTGGAAGCCGAAGATTTGCTCGAAACTATCGAACGCGGTGTGCGCCAACGCCGCTTTGGTTCGGTCGTGCGCATGACGATTGACCCCGGTATGCCCGCGCTCATCCGCGATGTCTTGATCGAAAACCTGGGAATTGATCCAAACGATGTCTATATGCTCGACCCGCCGCTCGGTTCGAGCGATTTAATGGCGCTCTACAACCTGGATCGTTACGATTTGAAAGACACCCCGTTTCTGCCCGCCGTGCCGCCTGCATTCGCCGAAGCCGACGGTGATCTATTTAGCGCAATTCGGCGTCAGGACATTTTGCTCCATCACCCGTACGATTCGTTCATGCCCGTTGTAGATTTTCTCACCGCCGCCGCACACGATCCCAACGTCTTGGCCATCAAGCAAACGCTCTACCGCGTCGGGCGCAATTCGCCCGTGGTTGAAGCCCTGCTCCAAGCGGCGCGCAACGGCAAACAGGTCGCCGTGTTGATCGAACTCAAAGCGCGCTTTGACGAAGAGAGCAATATCGAATGGGCGCGCGCGTTGGAGCGCGAAGGCGTGCATGTCATTTACGGTTTGCTCGGACTCAAAACCCATTCCAAGATCGCGCTCGTCGTTCGCAAAGAAGGCGACCACATTCGGCGCTATGTGCATTTGTCCACCGGCAACTATAATCCCACCACCGCACAAGTGTACACCGACCTGGGTTTGTTCTCGTGCGATGAAGCATTGGGCGCCGACGCGACTGACGTGTTCAATTATCTGACCGGCTATTCCACGAAAAAAGACTATCGCAAATTTCTCGTCGCGCCGATCAATCTGCGCTCCGGCATCCAAGCCCTCATCCAACGCGAAATCGAACAGCAACGCACCGGCGGCAAAAGCCATTTAATTTTCAAAGTCAACTCGCTCGTGGACAAGCCGATCATTCAATTGCTCTATGCCGCCTCGCAAGCCGGAGTCCACGTAGACTTGATCGTGCGCGGCATGTGCAGTCTGCGCCCTGGCGTGCCTGGGTTGAGCGACCATATCCGCGTCATCAGCATCGTCGGCCGTTTTCTCGAACACAGCCGCATTTATTATTTTCACAACGGCGGCAAAGAAGAAATCTATCTGGGCAGTGCCGATCTCATGCCGCGTAATTTGGATCGCCGCGTCGAAATTTTATTTCCAGTGCAAGACGCACGGCTGGTGCGCCAACTACGCGATCAGGTCCTCGCAACTTATCTCGCCGATAACGTCAAGGCGCGGCTCATGTTGCCCGATGGTTCCTATCGCCGGATGCACCCCGAACCAGGTCAAACGCCGTTGAATAGTCAGGCCGTCTTGATTGAGCGCGCGACACGCCCATTGGAATAATTGCGTTCAAAGAAAGTTGACATGAAACTCTATTTGCTCCGTCACGGCATCGCTTACGAACGCGAACAATGGCACAACAATGATTTTGATCGCCCGCTAACGCCTGAAGGCAAAACCAGGATGGCACGCCAGGCAATTGCCATCGCCAAGATGGATTTGGCGCTGGACGCGATTCTGACCAGCCCGCTTGTGCGCGCGTATCAGACGGCAGAAATCGTTGCCCAGGAATTGAAACAGCTCGATCGACTGGCTCAGGAAGCACGGCTCGGTCTCGATTTCAATGCAAGCGAACTCGCCAAAATTTTGCGCGCCCACACTAACGCGCGCGCGTTAATGCTCGTCGGACACGAGCCGGGCATGAGCGAAACAATCAGTTATCTGATCGGCGGCGGGCGCGTCGAAATGAAAAAGGGCGCGCTCGCGTGTATCGAGTTGAACGATCCGTTGCATCTGCACGGCACCTTGGTCTGGCTGGCATCGCCCAAATGTTTGGTGCAATAACATGGAAATCGAAATAAAATTTGCTTTAGCCGATGCAAATGGATTGCGCCGTTTGCAAACCGCAACGCAACTCGCCAGTTTTACGCTCGGCGCGGAACAGCGCGTCGAGGTACGCGACATTTATCTTGATACTGCCGACCACACAATTGAAGCGGCGGGTTATGTATGCCGTCGCCGCAAAACCAACGCGGGAATTTTGATCACGCTTAAAGCATTGACCCAGCCGCAAGGCGAGGTGCATCGCCGCGAAGAATTGGAAATCGCGTTGCCACGCATGATGCCGCCGTACAAGTGGACGGTCAGTCCCGCGCGTGATCACCTTCTCGCCATCATCGGCACGGCAAAACTCGTCCCAATTTGCCGCTTGCGCCAAACGCGCATCACGCGCGCGATTCTGGATGACACGCGCCAAATCGCCGAACTCAGTTTGGATCGCGTGCGCGTCGGCGTTCCGCCGCACACCTTGACTTTTCGCGAAGCCGAAGTGGAACTCGGTCCGCAAGGTACAGAAGTGGATTTGGAAAAAATCGCGGCGTGTTTGCGCGATGAATGGCAATTGCCCATCGAATTGCGTTCCAAGTTTGAACGCGCGCGCGCGTTCACTGCCACGCCAGTTGAACCAGGTCGGTCGCCGCGCGTCACGCATCGTCCGCTCACTGAACCAGGTCTGCGTGCGGACGATGCCATGTCCGAAGCAGCGCGCAAGATTTTGCGCTTTCACTGGCAACGCGTGGTGGCGAATGAAACAGAAACGCGCGCAGGCAACAATATCGAAGCATTGCACGACATGCGGGTTGCCACGCGGCGACTGCGCGCCGCGCTCCGCGTGTTTGACGATTTCATTGATCATGAAACGCTCGCGCCGTTCGCCAAAGCATTGCGGCGCACCGGACGCACGCTGGGCGCGGTGCGCGACCTGGATGTATTCCGCGAAAAAACCCAGCTCTATCTGGATACCTTGCCCGCCGAGCGACAAACGGAATTAGAGATGCTCCTCGCCGTATGGGAAACCAAACACGCCGCCGCGCGGCAAACGCTCATCGCGTATCTGGATAGCGCGGCATATACGCGCCTGACCATTGAATTTGACGCGCTCGTGCAATCGCGCCGCAAATGGATCACGCCGCCGCTGGCGGACAATGGCGAGCCGCATCCATACCGCGTGCGTCATAACGTGCCGCAGATTTTAGAGCGCGGAGTTGCCGCGGTGCGCGCGTATGATGAATGGCTCGCCGCGCCCGCTGTGCCGCTAACACGATTACACCAACTCCGCATCGCGTCGAAAGGATTGCGGTATACGCTGGAATTTTTTACCGAAGTGTTAGGCGCGGATGCCAAGCCATTGATCGAAAAAATCAAACAACTGCAAGATCACCTGGGAAATATCCAAGACGCTGTGGTGACGTGCAACCTCTTGCGCGAATTTCTAGCGCGCGGAACCTGGGGCGAACCGAACGGGGAAACCGCATCCGATGCGATCATCACTGCGCCGGGTGTCGCGGCGTACCTGGCGGCACGCCAAACCGAATTGCAATCCTTGGTGGAAACATTTCCCGCCGTCTGGGCGGAAATCAATCAACCGAATTTTTGGCGGCAGGTGGCACTGCTGGCGGCGGCTTGCTAGTTTTGTCGTCCATGACCTTGATTGCTATTTTGCGATCAAAGACTTGTTCCGCCACTTGAAGCCGATCCTGCAAGCCCCACAATTCAAGCTGGCAATCTTGTGTCGCGTGGATTTCCAAGTCCACGCGATTTTTATTTACGGCGCGCAGTTTCACCTGCTTGATGATACCGGCGTGACTGCGATCCAGCGCTTCGGAGAGACGGAGCAGAACACTCAACACTTGGACCGCGTGGCGCGCGGGCTTGGCAAGCTCGGCTAGTTCGGCGCGTTTTTTCGTCGGAATTGATTTGCGATGAAATAACGCGGCGGTTGCCATCAGCGCAATCTCGGATTGATCAAAGCCCAACAATTCGGCGTTGCGAATGAGATAATAGGTATGCACATGGTGGTTGTTGTACGAAAGAAATGCGCCCACATCGTGCAAGAGCGCGGCATATTGCAATAACTCGCGTTCGCGCGCCTCCAAACGATGCAACCCAGCTTTTTGCGCGCTATCGAATAATTCAAGCGCGAGATGCGCAATGTGGTGCGCATGAGTTTCATCAAAACCGCACGTGCGCCCCAATTGCAGAACACTGCGCTCGCGCACCGACATGCCGCGCACCACATGACCGCGCCGCGCGAGATAATCCGCCAACAGCCCTTCGCGCAAACCACGCTCGCTGATGATCCGCAATTCCGGCAAACCCAGGTCTTGCATCAGCGTATCAATGATCGCCGCGCCCGCAATGATAATATCCGCGCGTTCGGGGTTGATGCCCGCCACCTTGCGCCGCGCTTCGAGCGGCAACGAACACAACAACTCAATCACCTGCGTGAGGTCGCGGTGCGTCAGGATATCCTCGCGTTGGCGCGCGCGATTGTGCAACGTCCGCATCGCAATATCCGTTAGGTTTTCTGCTGTGCCTGAACTGCCAAAGGCAACGTCAAAATGATACGGGCGCATCTGTTGCAAGGTTCGCACTGAAGCATTCCGCACATAGCGTTGAATCAGCGCATAGCGTTCCGACGCAACCGGCGTGTTTTCATCGGGCAGAAAAAAAAGCGAGGTCAAGCGCACCGCGCCGAGGTTAAGCGAGCCGAGAAATTGATATTGATTTTGATCTCCGGCAATCACTTCGGTGCTACCGCCGCCCACATCAATGAACGCCGCTTGCTTGTCGCCCAGATGCACGCCATTCGACACGCCGAGGTAAATCAGGCGCGCTTCTTCTTTACCGGAAATCACGCGCACATCTAATTTGGCTTCGTGGCGCAAGCGGCGAATAAACTCGTTTTGATTTTTCGCGTCACGCGCGGCGGAGGTGGCAAACGCAATGATTTCTTCCGCGCCATACGAGCGTGACAAATCGGCGAAGGTACGACAAACCAGTACCGCGCGATCCATCGCCTCCGGCTGGAGATACTGATCCACAAATTCACCTTCGCCGAGACGAACGACCTCTTTTTGCGAAGTCAAGGTCGCGTAGGAATGATTGGCGTTGACGCGCACCAAGAGCAAGCGCACCGAATTTGTGCCAATATCCATAAAACTGACCACGCGCGCATCTGCCGTGTTTTTCGCCATATCGTCTCCAAGTCTCTAATCTGCTCACGTTACCCCTCGAATTATAAACTCGTTTACGCCGCGCGGCAACCACTTGCTTTCGCCGACATTTATTCACGAGTCAACACGCCGCTTGGCAACTACCACTGGTCGCACTAGGGTAACGAGAGTTCGGTTGCGCCGCCCCTGATACGTTCGCACCTTGCACTGACCCGTTCGGACGTTGCTGTCCACCCAGGCGTGTGCTAGAATCCAAGTGTATTCAACATTCAATAGTACCCTGATCTCAAAAATCGTTGTCCGACGGAGGACATTGACATGGGATTTGCTTAAACCGACCAATCGAATTTCCAAGGGCGGTTTTTGTTTTTTCGGCACGCTCAGCCAGTGGAGCTGAACCCATAGCGCAAGGTTCGCTATCGCTTGAACAAACAAACGTCACGGCATATTTCAAACGAGGAGTCTAACCATGAGTGATGAAGCTGTTGCACAGGAATTTAGTAACGAAGTTTTTCCGCCGTCGCCCGAAGTCGTCGCGAATGCCAACGTCAAAAGTTATGAAGAAATGGCAAATTTCGCCGACCGCGATCTAGCCGGTTTTTGGGAACAACGCGCGGAAGAATTCGATTGGTTCAAAAAGTGGGACCAAGTTCTAGATGATTCGAACAAACCATTTTATAAATGGTTTGTTGGTGCGCAAACAAATATCGCCTACAACTGCTTGGATCGCCATGTCAAAACGTGGCGGCGCAATAAACTCGCGCTCGTCTGGGAAGGCGAAAAAGGCGAAGTCCGCACCTATTCGTATCACGCGCTCAACCGCGAAGTCTGCCGTTTTGCGAACATCCTGCGGAGCATGGGCGTCAAAAAAGGCGACCGCGTGACGATTTACATGGGGCGCGTGCCGGAATTGCCGATGGCAATGCTCGCGTGCGCGAAAATTGGCGCGGTGCACTCGGTTGTATACGGCGGCTTTTCCGTCGAAGCTCTGCATGGCCGCATCGAAGATTCCGAATCGAACGTCGTGATCACCTGCGACGGCAGTTTCATGAACGGCAAAATTGTCGAACTGAAAAAAATCGTAGACGAAGCATTGAAACGTTGCGCGACAGTGGAGCATGTCATCGTCATCAAACGCACCGGGCAAGATGTGTACATGGAAGCCGGGCGCGACTATTGGTATGACGATCTGATGACATTACCCGTGGCGCGCGCGCAAGGCGGCGGCATCCGCTGTGATACCGAAGTGATGGACGCCGAAGACCCACTCTTTATGCTGTATACCTCCGGCACCACCGGCAAGCCCAAAGCAATTTTGCACACCCACGGCGGTTATATGGTCGGCACGGCAACAACACTCAAGTGGGTGTTTGATCTCAAAGAAGAAGACCGCTGGTGGTGTACCGCCGATCCTGGCTGGATCACAGGTCACAGTTATATTGTGTACGGTCCGCTACTGCTCGGCTCGACCTCGTTCATGTACGAAGGCGCGCCCACCTTTCCGTACCCGAACCGCTGGTGGAACATGGTGGAAAAATACGGCATTACTATATTCTACACCGCGCCCACTGCCATTCGCGGCTTGATGCGCTTTGGCGAAGCATGGCCCAACCGCCATGACTTGTCATCACTCCGCTTGCTTGGCTCGGTCGGCGAGCCGATCAATCCCGAAGCGTGGAAATGGTACCATCGCGTCATCGGCAAGGGGCGTTGCCCCATTATGGACACGTGGTGGCAAACCGAAACCGGCATGTTCATGCTCACGCCACTGCCGGTGACACCGCTGAAACCTGGTAGCGCAACAAAAGCGTTCCCAGGTGTTGAAGCCGACGTATACGACGAAGAAGGCAAGTCGGTTAAACCGGGCGAAGAAGGATTCTTGGTGCTCAAGCGTCCATGGCCGGCCATGTTGCGCACGCTGTACAAAGACCCCGATCGCTACGTCAAGCAATACTGGAGCAAATATCCCGGCGTCTATTTCACCGGCGACAGCGCACGCAAAGACCCTGACGGTTATTTCTGGATCATCGGGCGCGTGGACGATGTAATCAAAGTATCCGGCTATCGGCTGGGCACCGCCGAAGTGGAAAGCGCGCTCGTCAGTCATCCCGCCGTCGCCGAAGCCGCCGCGATTGGCTTGCCGCATGAAGTCAAAGGCACGGCGATTCATACGTACGTCGTGCTGAAAGCTGGGCGCGAAGGCAGTGAGGCGCTGGCGGAAGAACTCAAACAGCATGTCGGTCACGAAATGGGACCGATCGCCAAGCCCGAAAAAATTACCTTTGTGAACGGACTGCCCAAGACTCGCAGTGGCAAAATTATGCGCCGGGTGCTTAAATCGCGCGCGCAAGGTCTACCGGATGGCGACATCTCGACCTTGGAAGAATAGCGCGCCCTACTTTGATCCTCCAACAACCCTTGTTCCGTCCACCACGTTCAACGGGAGATGGAGCAAGCACAGGGATTGAGGTCCGGGGCGGGGTAAGGAGCAACTATGGCAACGCTTCCATCCACCGAGATCGCCTATCGCGTCTTGCGACTCGAGCAACAATTAGAATCTTATCAGCGTCTGCACGCCGAAGAATTGGAACAAATGCGCCGCACGCTGGAAGAGATCAAGAATCAAGTTCTCGCGCTTGCCTTGCAGAACGCCACCCCGGCAAATCCCGCTCCGCCGGAAACCCAGGCATGAACCATGCGTCCGGTTGCTCGCCCATCGGCGGGAGACCAAGGAGGTTACGCTTATTATTCTAAGCCCGCTGGGAATGTCAAAACAGGATGTTTGTAATCCAAGGGGTACACCATGTATAAACGGATTCTCGTGCCGCTGGATGGCTCTAAAACAGCCGAAGGTGTCCTATCGCACGCCAAGGCGTTGGCGTATTCCGAAGGCGCGGAGATTGTGTTGTTGACCGTCGCCGCGAACCCCGCACTCGAATTTGTCTTTTCCGATCCCGCTATGGCCTCGCGCGCCATCGAAGAGCAAGAAACCAAGAGTAAACAATATATGGCGGAAATGGAAAAACAATTAAAATCCAGTGGCTTTCAAGTGTCGTCGCTATTACGGGTAGGTCCTGTCGCCGATGTTATTTTGCATGTTGCCGACGAGTTGCAAGTGGATGTGATCGCCATGTCCACGCATGGACGCACCGGACCCGCGCGTTGGCTTTTGGGGAGTGTGGCGGATCGCGTGGTCCGCGCTTCCCAAGTGCCGGTCATGTTAATTCGCGCAAATGGCTGAATTTCGTCAAATCGTTTCGTGAAGGAATTATGCGAACCTTCCGCTCATGTTGGGCGGAAACTATCTCTCAAGGAGGAGTAACCCATGGCACAGTCAGCTCAAGTCGCTAAAAGTGGCGAACAAGGCATCGCTCGCGTGATCTTTGCCTCAGCGGCAGGCACCATGATCGAATGGTACGATTTTTACATTTTCGGCAGTTTGTCCACGACGATTGCAAGTAAATTCTATCAGACCGGCACGGACGTCGGCAACATCATCGCTTGGTTGGCAACCTTCGCCGTTGGTTTTCTCGTGCGCCCCTTTGGCGCCATTGTATTCGGACGCATTGGCGATCTGATCGGACGCAAGTATACGTTTTTGATCACCATGACATTGATGGGTTTGTGCACGTTTGCTGTTGGCTTGTTACCCACCATTGACGTGCTAGGGATTTGGGCCGGGATCATTTTGATCTCCTTACGCATCCTGCAAGGGCTTGCGTTGGGTGGTGAGTACGGCGGCGCGGCAACGTACATCGCCGAACATTCGCCGCAAGGCAAGCGCGGCTATTACACCAGCTTTATTCAAATCACCGCCACCCTCGGCTTGTTCTTATCGCTCGGCGTGATCTTGATTACTCGTTTGTCGCTGGGTGACAAGGCGTTCGCCGATTATGGATGGCGCATTCCGTTCCTGGTCTCAATCATTTTGATTGCCCTTTCGCTGTACATCCGCATTTCCTTGCGCGAATCCCCGTTGTTTCAAAAGTTAAAAGACACTAAAACCACATCCAAGAATCCGCTCGTCGAAAGTTTTGCCAATCCATACAATTTGCGCTGGGTCCTTTTGGCGCTCTTTGGCGCGACCATGGGTCAAGGGGTTGTATGGTACACTGGTCAGTTCTATGCCCTCTTCTACCTGCAAACCGTTTTCAAGGTAGACCTGGTGACCTCGAACGTAATCGTCGGTATTGCACTCCTCATCGGCACACCCTTGTTCATCGTCTTTGGTAAATTGTCGGACCAAATCGGACGCAAATGGATCATGCTCGCAGGGATGGCTCTGGCGGTCCTGACCTACTATCCCATTTACGGCGCGATGGCGGCTTTTGCGCCCGCGGATCCGAAACAGTATTTCCTGTTCGCTTACCAGGGCTACAATCCCGTCGCGCTGACAATCCTCGTGTTGCTCCAGGTTGTCTACGTGACGATGGTGTATGGTCCGATCGCGGCGTTCCTCGTCGAATTGTTCCCGACTAAAATCCGCTATACGTCCATGTCCCTGCCCTATCACATTGGCAATGGCGTCTTCGGCGGCTTGGTTCCGATTATCGGTTTGGAAATGATCAATCAGACCAAGAACAACTTTGCAGGTTTGTGGTGGCCCATGGCCGTCGCCGGGGTTTGCTTTGTCGTCGGCGCACTGTTCGTTAAAGAGACGAACCAGGTGGACATTGCCGATGCGAGCACATCCACCGCGATGATGGGCGAAGCAAAAGGCAAAGCCAACGCGGCAAACAAAGCCGCGGCGGCAAAATGAGTTCAAAGCACGTGTAAATCCAAGCACCTTGAGGCGGAATCGGGATCGATTCCGCCTCTCCGCGCATTGCTCAACTCGAACGTCAATCAGCAAACTTGGCGTGATGTTGCTGGCGCAATTTTTCTACACTGCCTTGCAGAGGAGGCATGTTCATGAGTCTGAATCCAGTCGTGCAACGCTGGCTGAATGAAGCCAAGCAAGACCCCGATGGTTTTTGGGGACGCGCGGCGGAACAAGTGCCCTGGTTTCGCAAATGGGATCACGTGTTTGAGTGGAATCCGCCCACGTTCAAATGGTTCGCCGGCGGAGAAACCAATCTCGCCTATAGCGCGTTGGATCAACACGTCAAACGCGGCTGGGGCGGACACACCGCACTCATCTACGTCAACGAGCGCGGCGAACGGCGGCTCTTTACGTACGCGCAACTCAAGCACGATGTCGAGCGAGTTGCGGCGGCATTGCGTGGCATGGGCATCCAAAAAGGAGATCGCCTTACCGTGTACATGCCGACCTGCCCAGAAGCGATCATTCTGATGCTTGCCACTGTTCGCATTGGCGCAATTCATTCCGTCGTCTTTGCCGGGTTCGGCGCAAAAGCACTTGCCGATCGCATACAAGCAAGCGGCTCGCGCCTCGTCTTCACGACCGATATCACTTATCGCAAAGGCAAAGACGTGTACCTCAAAGGCATCGTGGATGAGGCGTTATCCGGCACCGCGGGCACCAACGTTGAACATGTCGTCGTGCTGAATCGTACGCGCGGCGAAGTTGCCATGCAAGCTGAACGCGATATCTTCTGGGAAGATTTTCTACTTGGTGGCGCGGGGCAAAGCGGCGATTACGTGCCGATGGAATCCAACGAGCCTGCGTTCATCCTCGCCACATCTGGCACCACTGCCAAACCTAAACTCGCCGTACATACGCACGGTGGATACCAAGTTCACATTCATAGCATGGGCAAGTGGATGTTTGCCTTGAAACCAACCGATGTGTGGTGGTCAACGTCCGATATTGGCTGGATCGTCGGTCACAGTTACATTGTGTATGCGCCATTAATCGCCGGATGTACCACGGTTGCATTTGAAGGCGCGCTTGATTTCCCAAAACCCGAAACGCATTGGACCACGCTGATCGAAGAATTCCGTGTCACCGGAATTTTCACATCGCCCACCGCCGTGCGCTTGTTGATGCGTTATGGCGATGAACCCCTGAGTAAAATCGATCATACCTATCTAGAACGGGTCTTTTGCGCCGGTGAAGTGTTGAACGCCCCCGCTTGGGAATGGTTGCAGAAAAAGATTTTGAAAGATCGCATCCCCGTCATCGATCACATGTGGCAAACTGAAACCGGCGGACCCGTGTTCGGCAATCCGTATGGCATTGGCTTATTGCCGATCAAACCTGGCTCGGCAACGATTCCGCTTGCCGGGATCGAAGCGCAGATTGTCACACCGGAAGGCGCACCCTGCGCGACTGGCGAAAAAGGGATTATGGTGCTCAAGCGTCCGTTCCCCGGTTTGATCGCACAACTGTGGGGCGAGCCTGAACGCTATGGACGCGATTACTGGGAGAAAATGCCAGGGGTCTATTACACCGGCGATTCGGCGCATATGGATGAGGATGGCTATGTCTGGTTCGCTGGACGCGCGGACGAAATTATCAAGATCGCGGGACACCGCATCGGCACAATTGAAGTCGAGACTGCATTTCTCACCCACCCCGCCGTCGCGGAATCAGGCGTAGTGGGTCGTCCAGACGACGTGCGCGGCGAAGTGATCTCGGCATTCGTTCTGCTCAAACATGGCTTCAAGCCCACGCCCGATCTCCGCAAAGAATTGTTTGAAGCCGTGCGCCACGAGCTAGGTCCGATTGCGGTGATCGGCGAATTGAATTTTGTCAACATGTTACCCAAAACGCGCAGTGGCAAAATTATGCGCCGCGTGTTAAAAGCCGTCATTCTGGATAAAGACCCCGGCGATATTACGACGATTGAAGATGAAGGCTCGGTTGAAGATGCGCGGCAAGCATGGAGCGACATGCGCGAAGAAATTGCGGCACAACAAGCCGCGAACTAGCTAACCTGTCGTACAATCAAGCGGCGCGCGAAATAAATTTTCGCGCGCCGCTTGATTCTTCTTGAACCACTATTGCCCTTGCCAGGTTCCATCCGCTACAATCAACCCATTCACCGTATCAAATGTGCCACCGCTAATCGCCGCTTGGCGCGACCAAGAAATTCCCACACGCAAGGCTTCGATCGCACGGTCATTTGAACCAACATAAACCGGCGTATTATTCGTCGTTGCCGATAAGGTCAATCCCTCAGCCGACTCAATCACGCGAAACGCAACACTCGAGAGATAACTCCGTTGACCATCTTTGAAATAGTTCCACGACACTTCAACCGTGGCGGCGGGATTGCCCACGCGAATCGTCGTTTTCGCTGTATCAAATTTTCCATAAGCAGTGTCCGTCGGCGCACGAGGGCGCACATCGGTGGGCAAGAGCGGGCGCAAATCAATCGGCTTGCCCAATGGACCCGCGGGCGTTGTGCCGCCAGCGCACGCCGTCAAAGCCAGCATCACCATCAATCCCACTGCCACAAGCACCAAACCCTGCTTGATCATCCCCAGCCCCTTTTCGTTCAAATTTGCATCTCTATTATAAAGCAGAACGGCACACTTGGCACTAGCCCAATTTTCTAGCCAGGAATTTCCAGATCGCATATTTCAGATTGACTTATCCTCTATTTTCGTTATACTCATTTTGCAAATTGATCCCCCTTTGAATTTTTCAGCATCACGCCCAAACCTCGAAAAAGTCACCGTCAAAGGAGACGCTGCCATGGCCATTCCTGACGATCCCGCTACAACCAATTCGACAATCGAAACCAATCCCAATTCACCCAACCGCGCGCCATTTCCGCAAATGTTGCGCGCTTGTCTCGCCGCGGCAAGCCAAACCCAGAACCAAGCCATCGCTCAGGCGCACGCCATACTCGATGCCCTCGAAGCCGCCAACCCCACACTCGGCGAAGCGAGCCTGGCATCACTTGCCACGCTATTAACGCGCTGGCACTCTGATTACGCAAGCCTGCAAACCGCCATCACCGACAGCGCGCTCCTCTTGCTCGATGAAGTTCAAACGCGGCACGATATGGACAGCGAGCAAGCTTTGCACGCATTTCTCACGGACACGCTGGCGCACCCAAGTGCTAGCAACGAGATCGGCATGAAACTTTTGGATACAGCCGAGTTGATCAGCCAATATGATTGGCAAAAACGCCAAGCATGGAATCAACTCAACCGGATGCGCGCGACCGTTACCGATTTATTTGCCCAAGCCGCGAATCTAACGCATACGCCGGACGCCAAACCCGATCCAACCTGGGACGACCCCGCCCATTTCAATGAAACCACACTCGCGGCAATCCGTGAAAAACTAGACCAACTCGAACAGCATCAACACAGACTCGGGACCCAAGTTCAGCAACTCTATCAAGCCAGCATCCAACGGATTACTGATCTCGCGCGCCAAGCCGCCGACGCTGGCTGTGAACCCGAAACCCTCGTCAGCGGCAAACTCGCCTTGCGCGATCTGCAATCGGTTTTACTGAGTGAAGCCGACCCGGCGAAATTAACTCGCATCGAACAAGATTTGATCCACGCCATATCGCAACGGCAACAAACCAAACTGGTCAAGACAACACCCGGCGCACACACCTTGCGCACTGAATGGGACGCCGATAAATTCACCGCCATGCTAGACGACCTGGCAGAATCCAAACGCGATCTCGAAGTCTTGCTGGTATTGCTCGGCATTCACGCACTCCAACACTCCACCACGACGCTCCGCTTGGATACTCCCAGCATTGATAGTCTACTTCGCGGCGTAAAACAATTAGCTGGCGGCGCAAATTTATTTGAATTGCTCAATCTGCTTGCCCCAAATTTGATCACCGGTTGGCATGCCGCCCAAACGTCCGCCCAAGTTCAACTCTGCCTAGCGTTTCTTGCCGCGCAGTACACCACCTCGCAAAAGTTGCCCCCGGATTGTTTATGGAACCTCGGCGAAGAATTTCCAATTCCGAATGCGCCGGGCTGGAGCATGATGTGGCAAGCGGCGTTGCTGGGTGAACCATTGCCAACCATCGCCAGCGGCACGCGCGCATCCGCCGAACGGTTGACCCAAGCGCGCATCCACGCGGAACAGGAACTGCAACGCGAAGGCGGTATTTTTGTGCGCTTGCACAGCATGTCCAGCCGCCGCCATATTGGACTCATGACCAACGTCCTCTTGCCTCCCGTCGCCGCGAAACTCGATGCGCTCAAACACGCCGAAGAAACGCTGAACAAAACCGTCGCCGTTAATTTACCGCGTCAGGTCGAACAGTTGAAACGCACCGTGAGTGATTATGTGCGTATGCACACCGAGCAAGCCTTAATTGATGCATATGAAGCCGGAGTTACGGCAACCGGCATCGAAGACCCCGATCCATTTCATCGGCGCAAGAGTCTGCATATTTTACAAACCTGCGCCGACGCGGTCGTACACTATGGGCAAGCATTGCTTGAATTATGGATACTCCGCCTCGCGCAAGACCCCGATCTGACCCAGGACAAACTAATCGCCGATCTTGCCGCGTATCCTGAAGCCCAACAACTCGGACGCCGCGTGATCGAACAGCTCATCGCCACCGCTAACAAGACCATCCCCGAACGTAACGAGGCAACAACACACGCGCACGTGATCCAAATTATAACGACAAAATTATTGAACGACCCGACGTATGCCCTGCGGCTTCCGCGCTATGTTGCGCGTTTGACCGCGGAGCGCTTGGCGTTCGCCGACTTGCACGCTACGCTATTGGATGATCTCGGCGAACCCGTCAGCTTTGCCGGCTCAGCGGATATTTTGATTGAACAGCAAGCGCCCAATCAAGCCCTCTTGCTCACTCAGCAAATTTCGCTCGCGGCGCAAAAGCGCGCCCAAATCCTGCGCGACAGCAAAGAGCGCGAGATCACCGAACTGGAAACCGAACTGCTCAAGTTAGGCGGAGATGCGGCGGATTTGATCGTTGACCGCGAACTGGGACGCTGGCGTTTGGTTCAGCAAGAATTGGCGAATCGCCTCGCCGCGCAAAAAAACGCGCGTGAAACTGAAGACCAGCGCGTCCGCCGACGCATTATCGAAATGCGCGGACAGATCCAAAAACTGGACGACGCCTTGTTCGAAGCGCAAAACACCTTGCCCAAAGACGCCTACAAATTAACCCAAGAAGGATTAAACCAAGCACGCCAAGCCGTCACCACACCCGCCCTCCTCAGCGAAGTGGAAACCTACCTCAAAGAAATCACCTATCGCCTGGAACATAATTCCTGGCCCCTCGCCGAGATGCAAAACAGCGTGGATCAATTGGAGCGTTTGCTCAATGGCGAACTGCGGAGCCAAGAATCCAAACGCCAAGTCACCCAAGTCTTGGGCTTGCTTGAACAAAACGAATTGCGTCAACTCGGATTAAACCCCAACGAAGTTACCGCGTCCGAGGTTGCCACGCGATGCGATTTGCTAACCGCCTGGCTCCTTGTCCGCGATCTACCAGAAGTAGAATCCGAAAAACTGGGCGCGGCGCGCGTGCGCACCCTGCACACGCTCTTTCAGTATTTCGCCCAAATGGTTTCGATGAAGCACGTCCGCTCACCGCAAGGCAAACCCGTCAGCGAAGACACGCCAATTGCCCATTCATTGTGGGAACTCGAATTTCCTAAAACCGCTACGCTCGATAAAGCGTGCGCGTTTATTGCGCTCCCCGGCAAGCCGCCCTCGGCGCAACACATCAAGCAAATTGAGAAATTCATCGACGACAAAGACTGGCTTGTGGATTATTTCGTGTTCGTGTTCATCCCCGGATGCACGCCGCAAATTTACAAACGATTGGAATCCAGCCATCGCCACAAAGGACTCGTCATTATTGATGAAGCCACCATCATCGCCATGACGCTCGCCGAAGCCGAGCCCAAGCGCCACCCGCTTGGCTTGTTGCGCTCACTGATGATGAACTCGGTGCACGCGGAAACCGCCGAAGTGTTCAAGATCAATCAAGCCGTCGAGACGCGCACCGCAATTTTTGTCGGACGTGACACCTTGATTGATCGGATTGCCTCCGGCAGTGATAGTTTTGCGCTATTCGGCGGACGCCGTATCGGCAAAAGCTCAATTCTCAAAGCGTTGCGCACCCGGCTCGAACGCCGCGGCGCGAACGTCGTGGTCTATTCATTCGAAGGCAAAGAATGTACTGACGACGCAACGGCGTGCGGCTTGGCAAAAGAAATGAAACTCGGCGAACCGGTGACTAACATCGCCGAGTTCGCGCAATGTTTGCAAACCCAATTGGAAACGCAACCCGCGCAAAGCATTGTGTTTTTGATGGACGAGATTGATCGCTATATTGATGAAAACCATGAACGCCATTTACTCATCGAAACGCTCCGCAATCTCGCCGATCGATCCAGCGGGCGATTACGCGTCGTCGTCTTTGGCTTTATGAATTTGTTCGCGTGTTTGCAAGGACGCAGTTGTTATTCTCCGGCAAGCGATCCCTGGCGGCGCATGTTCACCGAAATCAACCTGGGCAACCTGACCCCCGCTAACGCCGAGACCATTGTCCATGAGGGCTTTTATGATGTGCTGGGTTGGAAATTCGATAACCGCGCGATCCCGCAATGGATTGTCGAACGCACCGGCGGCCATCCCGCCTTTGTCCAATGCTTTTGTTTGAAACTGCAACACCGCGCCGGGCAACGCGATGATCGCATCATTCGCTTTGACGATATTCAAGCGGTGTTCAACGATGAAGACCCAGACGAATCATTTATTGCCTATGTCCGCAAAACGCTTGGTATGAATCTCGATCCACTCGGTCAATACTTGATCTTGTGGCTTGCCAAAGCGGAAAAACAAACCCGCGGCTTTACTCGCGATCAAATGCGCGAGTATACACAACTTTGCAAAGCCAACATCCCCGATACCATGTTCCAAGCCAGTTTAGAGCGCCTATCGGTGACAAGCGTCGTCAAAGAAACGGCGCCGGATGCGTTCGACTTTAGCGTACCGGATTATCCCATGATCCTGGACAAGCTCGATCAAAGCGCGCACATGGATCGACTCGAAGAAGAAATCCAAGCCGAGGTCAAAAAACTGTATGGAACCCAGCATTGAACTCACGCGGCAATTAGCAAAAATCACTAGCGCAAAAACCGCCACCACGTTTTACGTGAACGGTGCGCCCGGTTCTGGCAAGACGCATTTGCTTAATCGCCTCGGCGAACAATTGCCGATTGAAATCCCGCGCAGTGTCATGCTCGGTCCGTATGCCGTTGCGGATGACGAGATCGCCGCACTCGGTCAACGCATTGCCACCACCTGTCTAGAGACTGGTTTTATCGAACCCGAGCCGGCATATCCAACGGGCTCACTCGACCTGGCCGAAACCTGGCTGTGGTTGCAAGATAAACTGATCGCGTCAAACGGCTTGTCGCTGTTCGTCCTGATCGATCTCACAGATCACCTGCACGCCAACCTCACCGCACTGACCGCGTTACTATCCATCGCGCGCAGTCTTGAAAATCGGTGGGAGTATTCTAAAATTCGGTTGCATCACATTATCGTTGGATGCTGGGATCCGCCAGCGCTCGAACGATCTTATCGCCAAGCCAGCACCTCCTTTCCCTACACCCTTGGTCACAATTATCGTTTGTGGACTGGCTTGGACGCAACAGAAATGAGCGGGTTGCTCAAGCACGCGCGCCCGCAAGAATTTTCGCCGTTGCTCGGACGGTTATTAAACGAATTAACTGGCGGGCATCCGCGCGCCGCGCTAGAAATTCTAGACGCTGTGCCGCCCGGTAAATTAAGCGTAGCGACACTGCTCGCGGCAACACGCGCGACGGCGCAGGCTGGCGCTACCACACAAATGCTTCTGACAGTTTGGCAAACGCTCGATCCGGAGGCGCGTAGCTTGTTGCGCGCCCTGGTAATGCAACGCCATGTCGCCACGTTCACCTCGCCGGCAAGCGATACATTGCTGGCGGCGGGCATCGCGCGTATGGATCGCATTGGCAAAGCGGACTATATCAGCTTTCGCGCATGGTTTGCAGAATTGATCGTGCGCCAAAATCTCGCCGCCCTGGCTCTCGCAGACGATCAGACCACGCGAATTCGCATTGACGAATTGACGCCGGACGTGTCCGAGTTTAGTCTTGAAGCCTACCGCTTGATCTATGATCTCGAAAATGCCGCGCGCAATTTTGTTGCCGCATATCTGTGCCAACATACCGCAAACCAAGAGCCGTTGCTCGCGGGGCATCTGCCGAAAACGAATCAAAAAAATATATCCGAAGACGCGCACACCCGCGCGGCGGATTGGCGTCAACGCGCGCTGAACAAAAAACTGACCGCCGAGTCTAGTCCCAGTCTCACGTACTTGTCCACGCGCGAACTTGCCGAATTGTTGTGGGATATTGGGATTGCGCTGGGTTCGGATCAATGGAAGCAGATCGCCAGAGCCTTGGACGATCTCGCGCCAGTGCGCGATGTGGTGATGCACAATCAGATCATTGATGATCACGCGCTCGAACGGATCTATACCTTGCAAGCCGCTATTTACGCGGCGCTGTCCAAGCCAGGATAGACCAGACCCGAAGGAAATGTGCAATCCTTCGGGTCTGGTTTTGTAATCCACTGGCTGGCCCAATTGCGAGCGCGGGTATCACCGCTGGCGGTTCTTCTCTGCGAAACTGACTCATATAAAGGCTATCGCACACACCTTCCTGCGCCAACAGTTCATCGTGTTTGCCCCGCTCGGCAATTTCGCCGTCTTTCAGCACCAAGACTTGATCCGCGTTACGAACAGTGGACAAGCGATGCGCGATTACAAAACTTGTTCTGCCCTTGAGCAACTTTTCCAACGCTTGTTGAATCAACCGCTCGGGGCGCGTATCCACCGACGCGGTGGCTTCATCGGGAATCAGCACGCGCGGATTGGCAAGCGCCGCACGAGCAATCGAAATCAATTGCCGCTGTCTCTGGCTCAAGCCAGTGCCACACTCACCTAGAAGCGTTTCGTATTTCTTGGGTAACCGCTCGATGAACGGATCCGCATGAGCCATCAACGCGGACATGATGTATTTAATCACAAACCGAATTATACGAAATAGAACCAGTCTGCCAACCCAGTCCGATAAAAACACGTAAAAATAAATTATTCCAACCACACGCGCGCGGCGTACACAAACAGCGAGACGCTGCAATCTGCAACGCCTCGCTCCAACATATCTAGCCTTCATGGTCATCCGCCGCTTGGCGTATGCCGTGTTGTCTGCATTAATCCTGGGCAACAGGATTCGACACGCCGAACCACCACAAGTTCTCGGTCACATTCATATCCATGGTCAGACGCAGGAACGTGCGCGAGACGGTGACGGCAGTGAACAAACTAACCAACACACCGATGGCGAGCGTGAGCGCAAAACCAGCTACGATACTCGCGCCTTGCGTCGCGCCAAACCAACCCAAGATCGCGCAGGTGATCAAGGTGGACGCATTCGAATCTCGAATCGAGGGCCAGGCGCGTTGGAAACCAAACTCAACCGCAAGATTGAGCGGGCGATTATTACGCAACTCTTCCTTCATCCGTTCAAAGATGAGGATATTAGCGTCGACCGCCATACCGACCGACAAGATAAAGCCCGCGATCCCAGGAAGCGTCAAGGTTACATACGGGAACAAGCCCGGCACACCAAATTTGTAAATCGCAAACACGATAAGCGCGTAAATGGTCAACGCCAAGTCTGCGAGCAAGCCCGGCAAACGATAATACAGCAACATGAACAGCGCAACAATCAGCAAGCCAATCACGCCCGCCGTCAAACTGCGCGCGACCGAATCGCGGCCAAGCGTGGGACCAACCGCGCTCGACTGGACCACTTTTAACGACACGGGCAACGCGCCCGATTTCAACTGCACGACCAAGCGGGTTGCCTCATCCAGCGTAAATTTGCCTTCGATGATGCCACTCCCGCCGGTGATCGCGCCCTTGATCACGGGCGACGAAATCACGATCTTGTCCATCGTGATCGCTAAATATTTGCCGATATTATTGGTGGTGTAATCGCCAAAAATTTTTCCGCCGTTATCGGTCAACTGGAAAGAAATATACGGCGCATTCGTCGTTTGCTGAAACGCCACGCTGGCCGTCTTTAAATCTTTACCGGTCATCACCGTGCGATACGTTGGCGTGATCGACGCGGTTGTTGAAATATCCGCCGTCGTCGTCAGTGGAGCTGTCGTCAACCCAGTCGTTTGCACCGTTTGGCCTTCAGTCAACGGGGTGCTGCCCGCGTCAATAAACTCGAGCAAGCCCGTGCCGCCAAACGTCTTGATCGCATCATCGGGATTGCTAATGCCGGGGAGCTGCACCACCAAACGACATGCGCCTTGCCGCTGAATCAACGGCTCGGAGACGCCAAGACCGTTAATGCGGTTTTCGACAATCGCTTTGGCGCCGTCCATTGCGTCATTGGTCACGCTATTACAATCCGTGACATCCGCTTGCAATAATACTTGCAAGCCACCTTGCAAATCCAATCCTTCGTGAACCTTAATGTCCTTGGTAACCGGACCCAATCGCAAACCGGGGTTATCGGGCAAAACAATCCACCCCGCGATCAAGGCAAGAAAAATAATTCCAACCAGAAACATGTAGTTGCGTTCGCGCATTGCTACCTTTCGTCCAACCAGAAGAATTTTAACGAGAGCCAAACGGTGGCGATTATAAAACAAGTCGGCAAAAGTGGCAAGTTACACTGTATCCGGTCTAAATCACGCATCCCGCGCTAAACAACAATTGGCGCACACAACGTTAGGATCTTGGCACAATATCCAGCGCGCGCAAAAATGATTCGACGCGCTCACGCACTTGGGCTGGCGTGAGCGCATTGGTATCGAGAAAAAACTGCGCGTGGGCGCGCGCGTGAGTCAGCCGCCGATTCATTTCGTCGAGATAGACTTGGTCCCAATTCACCTGGCGGCGCTGGTTGATCGTAGCAAGCGAGGCATCGAGATAGATCAAAATATCGGGGCGCGCGATCCGTTGCCACATCGTTTGCACGCCTGAATGTTCCTGACCGCAATCTTCGGCGTTATAGCCACGCGCGCGCAAGTTTTTCGCCAAGGTGGATTTGCCTGCCGCGCACGGACCAACAATGGCGATTTTCACGTTAGCGCTATCCCCTCTGTTGCTCGCAACGGCCCAAGCCAATCATTCGATCGGGAAACGCAAATTCATGCGCCGCGCAATATCGGACTCGCGCGCGCGCGGGACAACGCGCACCACCAGCACACTCGTATCGTCATCGGGTCTGCCATGATCCAATTCGTTTGTGCGCGCGAGGATTGCATCGGCGAGTTTTTGCGCGCCGACATTCACGTCCCGCAATTGCTGTGCCACAAATGCGATCACATCGAAGGTTTGCCCATACCGAATTCCCGCCTCAAGCACACCGTCGGTGAACACGACAATCGTCGTATGCAGTTCCAGGGGCAACTCGACAATCACCGGTTTCATGCGGCGATGCACGCCAATCGCTTCGGACGGTTGATCAAAAAGCTGGACGCCATGCGCGTCACCGATGATCGCCGGGCAATGACTATTGCGCGATATGACAATTGTTTTGCTGACTAGATCGATCGAGACAATGTGCAATTCCGCTGAAACCTTGCCGTCATTCTGCGTGTACAAATAGTCATGCGCCGCACGCGCCGCCGCGCCATCGCGCACACCCTCGGCTAACAGCGAGATGGCTTTGCGCGCGACCTGGTTCGAGATCGCTTTCGCGCCGTGCCCGGTGTGCATACCGTCCACCAACACAAATGATAGACCACCGTGCGGGCGCTCGATCATTTCAAGCGTATCACCGGATTCACGCATCGCATATTTGGAAACTTTGGCGACTGCAACTTGGAGTTCCATGGTTTAATTTCAGGTTGCCGATTTTAGATTTCGGGCAAACGCAAGCGCATCCTCACGCGTTTTAACTTGACCCTCAGCTTGCGCTTCGCGGATGGCTTCCAACAGTTCGCCCACCGGCTTGCCGGGTTCGAGCGCCAGCTCGCGCATGAGCACGCGCCCATCAATCACGCTCGGCGGTGCAATCACGGTTTCCGATTCACGATAATACCGCGTCAACATGATCGCGACCGTAGCGCGAATTTTCAGCTCACTCGCCGCATCCGTTAATGGCGCAATTTTGCCGCGCCCATCCGCGAGCGACAATACGCACGTGTCCACCCCGGCAGGATTGGCATCGCGAAAAAAGCGATACACCGCGCGATTGCTCACGCGTCCTTCGCGCGCCAATTGCGCCGGGCGCAAATGTTCGCGTACTGTGCTTGTGACAAGCGCAATTTCGTCATTGCTAAAACGCATGCGGCGCAAAACCGCCTCGCTGATCTCTGCACCGCGTGGCTCGTGACCATAAAAATGAATCGCGCCCAGATCGTCTATGGATTGCGTGTGTGCTTTGCCGATATCGTGCAAGAGCGCCGTCAAACGCAAAAGAGTCTCGCGCGTATGTTCCGCCGACACAATGTGCGCAAAATGCGTTGCGAGTTCTTGCGCCAACGCACCGTCGGCGAGTTCCACGTACGCGCGCGTTTGAATTTTTTGCAATTCATCCAAAACATGGAGCGTGTGTTCAAACGCATCATAGCGGTGCGGGGCAGATTGCGCCACGCCTTTGAGCGCCGTGACCTCAGGCAACAGCGCGGTCAATAAACCCAGGTCATCCATCTGGCGCAATGCCGTCACGGGATCAGCGAGCGCGAGAATTTTGCACAACTCGTCACGCGCACGTTCCATCGAAGCAAACGCGAGCAAATTGGCATCACGTTGCATCAACGCTTCCGTGTGCGCGCCAATCGTAAAACCCAGTTCACCCGCAATCCGGACCGCGCGCAACAGCCGTACCGGATCGTGCTGAAACGCTTCATCGGAAACCGCGCACACCTGCTTGGCTTGCAAATGTTTTTGGCCGTGAAACGGATCGGTCAATTCAGTACTGCCGATTTGCCGCGCCATTGCATTGATCGTAAAATCGCGCGTGGACAAATCCTCGCGCAACGTGCCGCGCAGTTGAGCAAAATCAATGTACGTATCGCCCTGAATCACGCGCGCGACATTGTTCTCAGCGTCCATCAAATAGTACGCGCCCCCGATCAAATCGGCAAAGGCGCGCGCCAGTTCTGCCGCATTTCCATCCACGGCGAGATCAATGTCGCGCTTGACTGCGCGCTCAAGCAACTCATCACGCACTAAACCGCCGACAAAGTACGCATCGGTGTTTTGATCGGCGAGAAATGAAACGACCCGAGTTAGCATATCCATTTTCATTCCTCCTTGGGCGCGGATTCCTCCGGCACAAATACAACGCTGGGCTCTTCCTTGGGTCGTTGATATTTCGAGGCGAGTCGCGCTTGCCCAGCAGTTGCGCCGACCCCCGTCACCATGCCGCGTACGAGCGCGACCCAACGCCCGGCATACGGCGTGAGATCGAGTGGTTTGGGCAATGGTTTGAGGAATGGTTTAGGCACTGCCTTGCGACTCGCCATCGATTTTTCCCACGCACTATTTTCGACGCGCCGTTTTCTTTGGCGTAATTTTTTTCGCGGACGATTTCTTTTTCAGTGCGGCGAGTTTTTGCTCAACCAGCTCGGCGACTTCGCCAGGAAAGCGCGCGACCGGCACACCGGCAGATTTGAACGCCGCGATTTTTTCAGCGGCTGTGCCGGTGCCGCCTTCGATGATTGCACCCGCATGACCCATGCGCTTGCCCGCCGGCGCGGTCTGTCCGGCGATAAACGCCACGACCGGTTTTTTCATATTCTTTTTGATATACGCCGCGGCTTTTTCTTCGTCAGTGCCGCCGATTTCGCCGATCACGACCACCGCCTTGGTTTGCGGGTCTTGCTCAAACAACGCCAGCGATTCGATAAAGCCAATGCCGTGAATCGGATCGCCGCCCATGCCCACGCACGTCGATTGCCCGATCTTGCGTTGCGTCAACGCATAGATCACTTCGTAGGTCAGCGTGCCACTACGCGCGACAATACCCACTGGACCAGGGCGACAAATGTTGCCAGGGATGATTCCGGCTTTCGCTTTGCCGGGCGTGATCAATCCGGGGCAATTTGGGCCCACGAGGAGCGTCCCGGTTTCGGCAAGGCGGCGCGCCACGCGCGTCATATCCATCACCGGCACGCCTTCGGTAATGCAAATCACCAGTTTGATCCCGGCCTCCGCCGCTTCGAGAATTGCATCGGCCGAACCGCGCGCTGGAACGTAAATGATCGAAGCATTCGCGCCAGTTTTTTCGACAGCTTGCGCAACCGTGTCAAACACCGGCACGCCCAATACGGTTTCACCGCCGCGACCAGGCGTCATGCCCGCAACGACATTCGTGCCGTACTCGATCATTTGTTTGGTGTGGAATTCACCCTCACGTCCGGTGATGCCTTGCACGAGCAGTTTGGTTTTTTTGTCAATCAGGATGCTCACGTTTTTTCACTCCGCCTTGAGAATATAATTTGTCCCGCCTAGTTCACGCACCATCTTGCAAATTTCCCTCACGCAACTGGGTTGGCGCGCCGCAATTTGTCCTTCCGAAAATTGAATCGCGCGCCATGTTTTTCCCTTAGGTAACCGCCGTGCCGCCGCGCCAATTACAATCGCCAACTCGCCGCGCGCACACGGAATCCAGAAATCAACGCGATACCGCGCGCGGGCATCGCGGACACTGCGTTGCCGCTCCGCGCCTAGTCCCGCCGCTTTTATCGCCGACCAGAGCGCGTCGTCCGCTTGTCCGCGCCCAAGCAAATCATTCAACTCGACTGCGCGTGAAAATTTATCGCCCGTCGTCCACACGAACAACATCCGGCGGCCGGCACGACTAACAATTGGGCGCGGCAAGGCGATCAAATTTCCTAGTTGCAATTTGTAATACGCTTCGTCCGCGCGTGGATGATCGCGTTCCTCTGGAAGTAGATCGCGCCGCCGCACTAGTTCGTGCCCACGTACTGGCGCGTACTCACGAATCGTCCATTTGCAATCGCCGAAGGCGCGGGTCAGGTAGAACGCCACATAACGCGCTTGCGTGACGAAGGTGGGCGCATGTTTCGCCGGAATGCGGTACCAATGCTCCGCGCGCACGAGTTCAAGCTCGCGCGGCTGGTTCAGCAAGGCGACAAGTACCACATCGTCCGCGTCCATTTACGTGTTCTGAATTTGTGCGCGAATCTTGTCCGCGATTTCCGCAGGCCCAAGCCCTTCGCCGGCGCGCGCTTGCGCCGCATGTAATTGCTCAGGACGCGTCAGCAAACCATCGCCGACAAAACGCGGAACCAGGTGCGCGTGATAATGAAACACCGTCTGTCCCCCGACGCGTTCATTCGATTGCAGGACGGTCAAACCGTCGGCATTCATGGCGGTACGCAACGCGCGGGCAACAATGCGTTCCGCCCGCATCAAACCTGGCGCGCACGATTCGTCAAAATCAAATAGATTGCGAGAATGTTTTTTCGGAATCACAAGTACATGCCCAGGGACAATGGGATGAATATCCATGAATGCGAGCGCGTCATCGCTTTCATAAACAATGTTCGCTGGCGCGCGCTTCGCCACAATCGCACAAAAGATACAGTTGTAATCTACATGCTCCATTTTGACTCCGCCGTCAGAGATTTATAGTGTCGCCAAGACTTGAGCCAGCACATCAATCGCGCGCGCATATTCCGCCAGATCGAGATGTTCATGCGGCGTGTGATCGAGCGTGGAATCGCCGGGACCATACGCCACGATCGGACAGCCCCACGCGGGACCGACAATGTTCATATCCGCCGTCCCGGTTTTGACCGTGAACGCCGGTTTGCCGCCCGCATCCCGAATCGCATTCGTAAACGCGCGCACCAAGGCATTGTTCTTGTCCGCGCGAAATGGTTCTTCCTCGCTCGAAAACGTAACCGATGCGCCATCAATAAATTGCGCGATCTGTTGCTCAACCTGGGCAATGCTCACGCCAACCGGCACGCGCACCCCGACGCGCATGGTCGCGCGATCGGTGAAACCATCATCGCTTGAATTCAGCGCGCGCAACGAAGGATCAAGTTGATCGAACACACGCGGTTTATCGCGATTGTACTCTGCGGCAAATGCCGCAACGCGATTCCAAAATGCGACAGCATCTTCAGCCGCGGCGCGCGTGGTGCTTGCCGTGTGCGTCATCGCTTTTGCGATCTCATAATCTACCAGCACGCGCCCCTTGTAACCGAGCGTGATCCGATCCCAGCCGCTCGGCTCGCCGATGATGCACGCGTTAGGTTTGTACTGCGTCACCGCAAACCGCGCGCCCTTGGAGGTGGCGCATTCTTCCTCGACCGCGCCGATCACGACAAAGCGCACGCCCTCGCGTTTACCAGCCTGCGCGACGGCGCTCGCGAATGTAGCGAGGCAACCTTTTGCATCGACCGAGCCGCGCCCATAGAGTTGTCCGTCTTGTATGCGCGGTTCGATGTAACCGTGAAAGGTGTCAATGTGACCCAGCAAAACAATATCGCGTGGTCCATCGCCGAGAATGCCAACTGCGTTGCCCGCGTCATCCACGAATGCGTTAAAGCCAAGCACGTTCATCTGCGCGGTGAAATATTCCGACGCCGCGCGTTCCTGGGTCGATGGGCTATAGATTTTGACGAGACTGTGAAGGAGATCAGTTGGATTCATCGTTGTTATTCAACCACAACCCACGCATAATGCACATGCTCAAAGGCGTGCATCCCATCGGTTCGATTTTTGAAAAAACGCGATTCGATTTCGGATGGCGCTAGGTCTTGATGCAATCGCAAACCCAAAGGCGCAAGTTCGCTTGTAAAAGTCGATGGATCAAAGCCCGCTTGCATCGGCTCGCCAACGTTCGCCACGATCTGTTGCATCTTTCGCACGCGCATAGCGGCTTTCTCAGAGTCAAATGCATCGGTATCCATATAATCGAAAATGATCGAACTGCCGCGTGGAGCAATCTCAGCAATCGCGCGCAACGTCGCGAATACAACCTCGCGCGTCAAATAGTAAGTGACGCCCAGCCAGCTAAAGAAACTTGGTTTGTTGGGATCATACGCCGATTGCTTGAGCGTATCCGCGAGATTTGCTTTGGCGAAATCGACGGCGACAAAATGCAATTGCTCTGGAATTGTCCAGCCCAACTTGTTGATTCGCTCGCGCTTGAGCGCTTGCGTGGCAGGATGATCGATTTCAAATACTTGAAGGCGTTTAACCAATTCGGGTTTTCTAAACGCGAACAGGTCCATGCCCGCACCCAGGATCACATATTGCCGAACGCCTTGATCAACGGCAACCGCAAGCGCGTCTTCGGTATATCGCGCGCGGCTGACGGCGATGGGTGCGCCTTGAATGTGCATATATTGCGCTAGCGCACTGGCTTGGTCAGGATACTGTGCGGCGCGTTCAGGATCGAGAAATTTTAGCGAGTCTGCCAAGCCCTTGTCAAAGAAAACGTGTTCCTCGGCTGAGAATAATTGATCCGCGAGCGAGTCGTCAAAGATCACGGGCGAATCGTGCGTTGCGTGGTATACGCGCGCGTACGCCGTGAGAAGCGCGGTCACCTGTCCTCGTTGTGGTTCTGCCAATCGAGTTCCTTCTAGTCCGCCGAATGATTCAACACGTGTTCGATCTGATCGGCGACAATATCCAAATCCGATTTTTCGATCACCAGCGGCGGGAGCAAGCGAAGCACATTCAAGCCCGCAGGCAATGCCAGTACACCGCGTTCCATCAATGCGGCAAGATACGGCGTGACCTTTTGTTTTAACTCTACGCCGATCATCAATCCCAGACCGCGCACTTCACGAATCAACGGCGATTCGATCCGTTCGAGGCGACCTTTCATATACGCGCCCATTTCGGCGGCACGCGCGACGAGATTTTCTTTTTCGATGAAACCGATCGCGGCGATGCCTGCCGCGCACGCGAGCGGATTACCGCCGAAGGTCGAGCCGTGAATCATCGGCTCTAGTTTTTTCACGCGCTCACTGATCAGCGTTGCGCCCATCGGCATTCCGCCCGCGATGGATTTTGCCACTACGACGAAATCGGCGTCCAGTCCGTAATGTTCCGACGCAAACATTTTACCTGTGCGCGCAAAACCTGTCTGCACTTCATCGACGATCAGCATCGCGCCGCGCTCGCGGCACAACTCTTGCAAGCCGAGCAAAAATTCGCGCGACCCAGGATGCACGCCGCCTTCGCCTTGCACGATTTCGACGATCACGCCAGCCGTCTTGTCGGTGATCGCCTCACGCGCTTTATCGAGATTATCGTACGGCGTAAATGAAAAATCGGGGACGAGCGGCATAAAGGGTTCACGATATTTTGGATTCCAGGTCGCGCTCAACGCGCCCATCGTGCGCCCGTGAAAACTGCGCATCATCGCGACGATGCCCGTGCGGCCCGTCGCGTAGCGCGCAAACTTTAATGATGCTTCAATTGCTTCTGCGCCCGAGTTGCTGAGAAAGACGCGGTTCGCATGATTCGGCGCAATCGCGACGAGTTTTTCTTCCATCGCCGCGCGCTTGTCGTTGTAAAAAATTTCGGTGAGCGAAATCAACGTGCGCGCTTGTTCCGCAATCGCATCGGCAACAGCGGGATTGGCGTGACCCACATTTGCCGCGCCTTGCCCGCCCACGCAATCGATATATTCCTTGCCCGATTCGTCCCAGAGATGCGCGCCCTTGCCGCGCACCATAGCAATAGGGCGCTTGGTATAAACGCCTGATGTGTACTTGGATTCGATTTCAGAAATGCTCACAGTATCCCCTTAACGTGTTACGACTAGAAAAATTCCGACTGCCGCCAAAACAAATCCGATGAGGTATTGCAGATTAATGCCTTCGTGAAAAACGATAATGCCGAGCGTTGCCGCGAGCACAATGCCGCCCATTCGCACGACAGGCGATCCGATAGACAGATCGACGCCTTGCGAAAAAATCACAAACATCAAGCCCGTGAAAATGCTAAACCAAATTCCTGTCGCAATCGACCAACCCACGCCTTCGTTTGTGACTTGCAGTCCGCCGTTCCAGTTCGTCCAGAATGTCCACACGAGCGGGATGGCAACGGCAGTAATTGCGTAAATCAGTGTACCGAGACTGGGACTGATCTTGCCTGCCGATTGCTTGATCGAAACATCGGCGAGTGCAATGATGCCCATCGCGATAATTGCCAAAACGATTGTAGTTGCCGACAAACTTTTACTCCTCAATCGATCACCGTGCCTTTGCCCGCGAGTGCATTTTGCAAGGGCTGTTCCACGCGCCCATCGGCAAAGATGACTTGCTTGACACCCAGCCCCAGCGCTTCGCTTGCGCCAAGCACTTTTTTCTTCATCCGCCCTTCGGCAAAATCAATTGATTGCTCGACGCGATTTTTGTCGATGTGCGTGATGAGCGTCGATTCGTCGGGGTAGGCGCGAAGCAAACCTGGGACGTTCGACACGATGATCAATTGTTCTGCGCCGAGCGCGCCCGCAATCATCGCCGCCGCGCGATCCCCATCGATATTGATCGCGTCACTCTGATAACTGATCGCGAGCGGCGCGACGACGGGCGTGTAACCACTGGCGATCAACGCGCGCAATAAATCCGCATTGACCTTTTCAACCTTGCCCGTGTAATCGTCGCGCAAAATTCTTTGCTTGCCATTTTCGACGATACGAATCGCGTCCTTGCGCGTGCCTTCCAGTAAACGCCCATCAACGCCGCTCAAGCCCAGGGCGTTGACGCCGAGTTTTTGCAATTTCTCGACGAGAAAGGTGTTGACCTTGCCACACGCCGCCATCACGAAAACTTCAAGTGTATCGCGGTCGGTATAGCGCGAGGTGAAACCTTGCGGCGAGGTGACGTGCCGCGCGGGGCGTCCCAGCTTGTCGCCAAGTTCATTTGCTTCTTTGCCCGTACCATGCATCACGACAACTTGTGTGCCCGCTTTGGCTAATGCCGCCACATCCGCGCAAACATAATCGAGATTGATTCCAAAACTGCCGCCGATTTTGATAACGATCATTTTTCCAATTCCAAATCAAGTTTACCGCCAAGCCGCAAAGGACGCCAAGTTAATTATATGATTTTCTTTGCGTTCTTTGCGCCTTGGCGGTTTTATTTTAGATGGGATGAAGCCCCGCAAACTCTAGCCCCGTCGTCTCGTCAAATCCGCACATTACATTCATCGCTTGCACCGCGCTCCCCGCCGCGCCTTTCATCAAATTATCAATCGCGCAAAGTGATACCAACCGTCCCGTCGCTTCAGCATACTCAAATCCGACATCCGCGTAATTCGAGCCGGACAGAATTTTCGGTTCGGGATAACGATAAATGCCTTGCTTGTCCTTGACGATGCGCACGAAGGGTTCGTCCTTGTATGCCGCGCGATACGCACGCCACAAATCCTTTTCTGTCGTCCCTGGTTTCAAAAAGCAATGCGCGGTCGCTAACACACCCCGCACCATTTCGATCGACGTGATCGAAAGATGTACGTTCGTCAGTCCCAGTTCCTGTTCCACTTCGCCCGTGTGCCGATGCCCAACCGCCGAAAATGTTCGCACCGAGCCGCTACGTTCCGGATGATGCGACGCCAACGACGGCGAGTTGCCGCCTTCGCTTGAGCCGACCTTGATGTCTACGATAATCGCACGCGTGGGGTCAAGTAAGTTGGCACGCGCGAGCGGCAGTAATGCCAGGTTGGTAGCCGTCGCATTGCATCCAACGCCGCTGATATATTTTGCGTCGCGCATTTCGGCGCGGTGCAATTCCGGCAAGCCGTAAACAAATTGGCTAACCCAGTTCGGCGCGTAGTGTTCTTCGCCGTACCATTTCTTGTACGCGGCCATATCGTGCAAGCGAAAATCCGCCGACAAGTCCACGATGCGCGGCGCGAGCGCCGATAGCACATCCATCCGCTTTTGCGCTTGGCCGTGCGGCAAAGCAATGAACAAGACATCGCACGGTTGAATCTGATCGGGGGTAGTAAATTGGATTTTGGTGCGCCCGCGCAAATTGGGATGCACGTTGTACAGGTACTCGCCCACATGCGATTCGCTTGTCACTTGGACGAGTTCGACCTGCGGATGCGCAAGCAAAATGCGTGCGAGTTCGCCACCCGCATAACCCGATCCACCGATGATGGATGCTGAAAGTTTATCCATTGTCCTTTACCAGTAAATGATTTTTCACTCTGTCACACCTGCACTTGCGTGCGGTGCAAGTGTTGCGCGGAACATTTTTTCCGACAAAGCAATCGCTACGCTCGCATGGGGGATTGCTTCGCCGCTTTGCGGCTCGGAATGACAATCATACCGTCAGCCGCATTTCGTTCGTCTGCTTAAAGCCCAACGATTCATACAGCGCGCGCCCTTGAGCGCTGGCATGAAGCGCAACGACACGAATGTTTTGCGCGCGACAGTGATCCAGGATCGTCGCCATGAGTTTGCGCGCCAGTCCACGCCGCCGAAAATCGGGACGCACATAAACGTTCATCACGTAACCGCGCCACGCGGATTGATCCATCGGCGACGGCGACCAATCGAGCAACAACATTCCTGCGCCTGCAATCACGGAATCATCGTCTTGGGTAACCAGCCAGCCGCGATATTCGTCGCGAACAAGTTTACGCGCGAGCCAGGTTTGAAACGCGGCGGTCATCGCATCGAGTTGCGCGCCCGTTGCCGTGCCCATATCCTCAAACATGTTGCGACGATGCAGAGTAATAATCGCCGCATCGTCCATCGTCGCGCGGCGAATCACATAGGCGGCGTCACTCATCCCGCCGCAAACTCGCTGACGATTTCGTACAACACACGCGCGCCAAAGCCAATGTTATCCAGTGAGATGCGCTCGTTGTGCGCGTGAACGTGATCCAATTCTTCGGGCGGCGCAATCATCGGCGTAAAACCATAGACCTTGGTGCCGAGTTTGTTCACGTGCCGCGCATCCGTCGCGCCGACGACGAGGTACGGCAACACGGGCGCATTCGCGTCGTGCCGCGCCATCACCTGCGTGATCGTGTCGAACAACGGCGTTTGGAAATCCGATTCAAGCCCCGGCGTATTGTCAATCAATTCGATTTCAACATCCTGACTCACCGCGCCGCGCAGATCGCGCAGAAAATCTTGCGCCGTTTGCCCCGGCAAGATGCGTCCATCACAACGCGCTTCGGCAACCGATGGAATCACGTTGACTTTACTGCCGGCATTGAGCATCGTCGGCGTGGCGGTATTGTGCAACATTGCGTACAGCATCGGTTCGAGACTATCGAGCCCCAAACGTTTGATCGCGGAATCATATTTTTTCGCATCGAGCAAATCGAGCAGATCGTTGCGATAGCGTTTGTCTACGTTTGCGGCGACCCCTTCCAGGAACAAACGCGTGGTCGCGGTGACATGATGCGGCATCGTGAGCGCGCCGATTTGCCGCACCGCTTCCGCGAGTTTCACCACGGCATTATCGCGATGCGGTTGGGAGCCGTGTCCTGGTTTACCTTTCGTGCGCATCATAAAGCGCGTCGTTCCCTTTTCGCCGGTTTGGCAAGTGAAAAAGCGGCGACCGAATAATTCGACCGCAAAGCCCGCGCCTTCGTTGATCGCGTACTCGGCGCGAATCAAGTCCGGATGATTTTTCACCATCCAGCCCGCGCCCTTGTGACCGCCGGCCTCTTCGTCCGCATTCGCCATAAAGATAATGTCCCGCGCAAGCGTTTTGCCTTCGCGCTTGAGCATGAGCATCACCATCAATTCCATGGCAACCAAATCTTTGGTGTCGATCGTGCCGCGCCCCCACAGATAACCTTCGGCGATGTCACCGCTGAACGGCGGGCGCATCCATTGGTCCGCTTCGGCTGGGACAACATCAATATGCGCCATCAACAATAATGGCGCGGCGCGTCCATCACCTTTCAAGCGCGCGACAAGGTTACCGCGCCCCGGTTCAGATTCCAAAACCGTCGGCTCGATGCCTTCACGCTTGAACACGCCCGCAAGATAGTCTGCCGCAAGAATTTCGTTCCCCGGCGGATTCGTCGTGTCCAAGCGAATCAAGTCTTGCAAGTACTGCGTGGTTTCATCTTGAACTGCATTCCAATTGTGTGTCATTTAGATTTCCAATCGTGTTCGTTTTTTATATTGGGACAGCAACGTATTCGGCAAACGTATGAGACTTGGACAGGCAACTTGGCTTCCACTAGTCCGCGCACGTGCATCTCGATGGCTTGGTACATCTATTGAAAAATGAATTTCGGTAAACGCTGTAGCGCACCGACAACGGCGAACGAATTGAAAGTACCTTCTAATCGCGCGCCGTCCCGCCGTTGTCGTGGGGCGGGTGTTCTGCGTTCGTGCTCGTAGAATTTTGCCCGTGAGATAATTCCTAACGGGTTGCGTTACCGGCGCTGGGGCGGACGGGGTTCTCCCGTCCGAGCAGAAAAAGGCTGGGGCATAGAAAACTGTCTAAGATTGCCGCAGACTCCCCAGGATCCAGTGCCATGCTTTGTTAGCCGCTCGCCTTGTCAGTGTCACGTTTTTGATTGTAGTGTAAACAAACCACGCCAGAAGGAAAAACATGGCTTGCGACAAGCATTAACGCTGTTTTATTTTTAATATCCTTGAATAAAGGAATGCCTTTTCCAAGCAATATCGGATTGACAAATAGCCAATAACTATCAATTAACTCGGCAGCCATTAATGAGTGCGCGGCAGTCGGACTTCCAAAGATTAATATCTCTTTATCTGTACTTTGCTTTAGTTTGGTGATTTCATAATACAAATTATCGCCAACTACTTTGGTGTTAGTGGTGCTTGTCTCATTCAGCGTTTTTGATAAAACAACCTTCGCTACGTTGTTATACCATCTTGAATGTTCAATATCGTGCTTTGTGGCATTGGGCTGAATTCCCGCAGTCGTCCAGTAGCCTTCCATCATTTGATAAGTTTTTCGTCCATAAAGCGCGCAATCAGTTGCATAGATCCGTTCTGCGCCATAATCAAATAGTTCTTCGTCGGTGTATATCCAATCCATTTCGCCGTTTACTCCTGCAACAAAACCATCAAGGGATACGTGCATAAATAAAACCAAGTTTCCCATTTTTACTCCTGTTATAGGTTAAATGATTTTAATCGCATTACGCACCCATGAATGCGGAAATCACACCAACTCGCGCTTATCCCAGTTGGATCCCCGCACTCACTATTACGGAGATCCAACTGCCATCATCATTTCATCGCGCGCTAGCCGCTCACCATCCCCCACTGCCCTTTTGCCGCGGCAACCGCTTTTTGCGCGCCTTCCTCCAGCGTCTCCGCCGTGATCATATTCGCGCTTGCCAAAATTTTG
>JBBIUF010000014.1:0-18713 GCA_037440365.1 Chloroflexota bacterium | reverse complement strand
CGTGCCAACAATGCGAACGACCATGGGAACCTGGGTGTTGATTGCCTTCAAACCATCCACAATCCCGCGCGCCACTTCGTCGCCGCGCGTAATGCCGCCAAAGATATTGAACAGCACCGCTTTGACGTTGGAATCAGACAGGATGATTTCCAATGCGGCTTTGACTTTTTCCGCTTTCGCGCCGCCGCCAATGTCGAGAAAGTTGGCTGGCTCGCCACCGTAAAATTTAATCACGTCCATCGTCGCCATTGCCAAACCCGCACCGTTGACCATACACCCGATATTGCCATCGAGTTTGACATACGACAACCCAGCTTTGCGCGCATCCTTTTCCGATTGCGTCTCTTCGTCAATATCGCGCAATTGTTCCAGATCAGGATGGTGATACAGCGCGTTATCATCCAACACAATTTTGCCGTCCGCCGCGATCAATTTGCCTTCGGCGGTCACGACGAGCGGATTGATTTCCGCAAGCGACGCATCTGTATCCACGAACGCACGATACAACCCAGTCGCAATCGTGACAAAATCGCGCACGAGCAATTTGTCCACGCCGACCGCAAAGGCCAGATCGCGCGCCTGGTAATCTTGCAAACCCATTGCCGCGTCAATCCGCATGCGAATAATTTTTTCGGGAGCCGTGCGCGCCACTTCTTCAATCTCGACGCCGCCGGCCGCGGACGCCATCATCGTCGCGCACCGCCCATTGCGATCAATCGTAACGCCCAGATAAATTTCTTTGGCGATGTTGATCGCTTCATCCACCAAGACCTTGCGCACCGGCAAGCCCTTGATCTGCATCGCTAAAATTTGCTCGGCGAGTTGCTCGGCTTCGTTCGGCGTATTCGCCACCTTGATCCCGCCGGCTTTGCCGCGTCCGCCCACGAGCACTTGCGATTTGATCACCACTTTTTTTCCGATTTGCGCCGCAACTTGACGCGCGTCTTCGGCATTCGCCACCACGGTTCCACGCGGAATCGGCACACCGTACTTGGCAAAAATTTGTTTCGATTGATACTCGTGCAGTTTCACCGTTGCCCCCTCGCCATAAAATTTCGATTTTACTGTGTCGCTTGATTTGCATTATAGTCGTATACATTCAAAAATTCAAGCCGAAAAAAAGACAAGGTGACTCGGAGACCTAAAAATTGATTTGGGTTTCCCTAGTCACCTTGTGAGCAATAAATGGGGCGGCGCTATTCCGGCTCCGCCGTGTCTGTGGTTGCTTGCGCAATATTGATACCCTCGCGCGAAATAAAAATCAACCCCAGGCCGGTCACCAACCCATATTGAAGCGCGTGCGCTCCCAGCGCCACGCTCGCCGCCAACGAATCGTTGACGCCAAAGACACTCAGCGCAAAAATCGCGGCGGCTTCAAAGGGACCCACCCCGCCGGGCGCGGCGGGGATCATCACGCCGAGATTGATCAATACCATCATAAACGCCGCCGCCACCGCGTGATCGAGCGCGCGCGGCAAAGTGCCGAATGCACTCAAGACGAAAAAATATGCCGTGGCTTCACACGCCCAAGTCGCGAGCGACAAGAGCGCAATCGCCAAAATATCGCGCGGCGATTTCAGCGAGTGCAAGCCCGTCACAAACGAGCCGAGCATTTTTTCGAGCCGCGCGCCAAAACGGTGCGGCAAAAAACGGGTGAACAGTTGAAAGATGCGGAGCGCAAGTTTTTCACGCACCAGCAAAAAAATCAAACCCGCCAGCGCGACGCCGAACAAGATCGTGGCAAGCACCGCGATCGTTTCAGCGGTCGGCGGCAAAGCCATGCCCAACGGCTTGAACGCCGCCAGCGCGATCAGCAAAAAGGCGATGAGCGCAACGCCATCCGCCACGCGCTCAACGATAACCGTGGCAAAACCCAGCGTCTTGGACAAACCCTCGCGCTTGCCCAGCCAATACGGACGCGCAAATTCGCCGGGGCGACCGGGCAATAAATTATTCAGCGCAAAGCCAACGACGAGAATGGGAAACAAGCGCGGGAGTGGAATTTTTTTGATGGGATTGAGAAAGCGTTGCCAGCGCGCGGCGCGCAACACATAACCGCAAAAGGTGGCAAGCACGGCAAAGACAAGCAAACGATAATCGGCGGCGGCGAACGCGCGCACAAATTGCGTGAAATCCACGCGATACAATGCGAGCGCGAGGAACACGCTCGTAATCAGAAAACTTGCGAGGATGGTAACCAGTTTGCGTAGATTCAATGAATAAACGACGGAGAACAAAGGACGGAGGACGGAAGAGCAGAACTCTTCGTCACACGTCCTTCGTCATTCGTCCCCCTTGGATTTATGGCTTGGTAAAAACAAGAATGCGGTTATTCCCGGAATCGGCAACATACAAATTATCTTGCGCGTCAAACGCGAGTCCGGTGGGCAAGTTGAACGACGCGAGATCAACGCCGCGCACACCAAACACCGATAGGAGTGTGCCATCGCTAGAGAATTTCAACACGCGCGAATTATCCGGATCGGACGCAAACACATTGCCAGTGCTATCAACGGCGAGGAACGGCTTGCCCACGACCGATTGCGTGTCCCACGCGGTCACCGCCCATTGCGTCACGAAATTGAAATTCGAATCAAACTTTTGGATGCGCTGGTTCCATGTGTCCGCAACATAGAGGTTGCCCTGTTGATCGAGCGCCAGCCCAACTTGCTCAAGAAATTGTCCGTTACCGGAACCGACGCCGCCATATTGCGCGAGCGGTTCACCTTGCGGACTAAATTTCAACACGCGCTTGTTGCCCGTATCGGTTACTAACACATTCCCTTGCGCGTCAATCACAATCGCGCGCGGACCATACAGGAACAGTGGATTGTCTTTAGCGACGCCGCGCGTATCGCCGTTCACGCCCCACGCGAGCAAAAATTTTCCAGTCGCGTCAAATTTTTGAATGCGGTGATTCCACGTATCGGCGACATACACATTGCCCGAGCGATCCACCGCGATGCCCCATGGCTGGTTGAATGTGCCATTCGGCGCGGGTGCATTGTCAGGACTGCGAGTGCCCCAGGCGAGCAAAAATTTTCCAGTCGCGTCAAATTTTTCAATGCGGTTGTTATCCGAGTCCGCGACATACAGATTGCCTTGCGCGTCCAATGCGATATTCTTCGGGTTGTTGAATTGCCCGTTGGCATTACCCGGCGCGCCAATTGCGCGCGTCGCGGCAAGCGGCGCAAACTTTTTATCGTACTCATCTTGCGTTTGCGTGGGAACTTGGCCCGTATAATTCCACAACATGCCCGCGACATCCTTGCGCACATAGAACGAAAAATTGTGGACGTAGGGCCACTGGCTCGCGCTCTCTTTGTACTGATGGAAAAACCAGGCCGTAAATAGATCGAGCCGCTGTTGCGGATCGCGGATATAGCTTGCCACGCGCTCCGCCGTCAAATCTTTGTACCCTTCGATGGGCCACCAGATCAATTTATAGCGCCGCTTGACGTACTTGTTGCCCAGATACGGCTTGATCGCTTCTTCGTTCTTATCGCCCGCGATCACAACCACCGCGTCAAAGGGCGCGTTGGGATTCGCGCCGTAATATTGCGCGTTGCGGTAGTTGCGCAGATACCAGACAAAGGGCCACGACGAATCATCGTCATACGCAACCTTGATCGTGCCATTGTCGCATGGAATCGCCAGCGTTTGGGTCGCGTTGGACTGGGAACACAAGCGGCGCGACAAGTCTTCGATCTCGCGCATCGCCGTCACATCGTCATGCGAACCTTGCGCGTAAATCATCGTCTCCGCCGCCACGTCCGGCTCGATATACACCGCCATCCACGCAAAGCGAATGGTCAATGCGGCAAGCACCACGACGAGCGTCACTCCGGCAACTCGCGCGATTTCATGCCGCGTAAAGCGTCGCCCAATGACGAACAGCGCGGGCGCAACGATTACGATCAACATCACGAGCGAAACAATAAAGCCATTCGTCGCGCTCAATTGATCGAGCGTAACACCTTGGAACGGTTGTCCCGTCAACAACATCACGCCCAAGATCAGCGCGAGCGGAATCAGCAGTGCCAGCCAAATCGCGCCGCGCGTCAATAGATTACGCCAATCGGCGTCCAGCAATTTTTCAATTGCCCAACCGGAGACAAACGCAAGCGGAATCGTAAAGTGCATCGTGAGCCAGGGCATTTTTTCGCCCGCCCACGAAAAAATGATCATGACGCCAACAACCCAGGTAAAGAAAAAGGTTGGAAAGACGCTCGCTGGATTTTCGGAATCAAAAGTCGCAAAAAATACCAGGGGCAACAGTACCGCAACGAACACCACCGGCAACTGCTCAAACAACGCGGCGGAATTGGGCAACGCGCCAACGAGCAAGGGGCGCACGCCGATGTAATAAAGGATGCACCACAGCAACCAGATCAGCACCACCAACAACCGCGCGGGACGATACCGCCACCAGTACCAGAACATCGCCGCGAGGCCGACGAGATAAGGCAACAACTCGTACATCGGCAACAGCACCAACAAGTAATAGTACCACGGCTGACCGCCGCGCGCGACTTCTTGTTGCGAGAGCCAATAGCCCAGCGAACCCAGGGTGCCGGTGAAAAAGCCGCCGCCATTCGTAAAGACGGTTGTAAAGAACAGGACAAAGATGGGCCAGAACAAGACGGCGCTAATCGTCCAGACGCGCGCATTCCACCACACGCCAATCAGCGCGGCGAGAAAAATCATGGCGCCCGTCAAACCGATCACGCGCACCACCATATCGGGTTGCTGTTGCGCGATCTGCGTCAACACATTGACATCGGTGAACGCAGAAATCGAAAAGAAATCCACCGCCCAGACGCGCTTCCAAATAATGTTCAGGACATAAAACAATGCGGGCGTGAGCAGTGGCAATGAAAACGTGCCAAAGATCATCGCCAAATCGAAACTGGGAATCTGCCGCCATGCTTCAACCAGCGCTTCAGGATTGGCTGGCTTGGTGCGACGCGCCAACGACCGAATGGACCAATAGACGATGCAACCGCCAAAGTACGGAATACCTAGCACCGCCGCAAACGCGCCGAGCGACCAGTTACGCCACTTGACGCGCGGGCGCAGATATTCATACGTGAAATGCGCGCACAGGAAAATTGCAAAGATGGCGAGAAAAATAAACGTGGTTTCCATCGCAGTGTACGACAACGCCAACAATGCCGCCGCCGCGATGAGCCAGATTTCTTTGCGCTCGTCAAAATATTTAAAGATCGTGAGCGCCATCAAGACGACAAAGACTTCGACGTAAATATCGTGGCGATTAAACCGAGAATAGTACAAGACGGCAGGCGAAATCAATAGCATCGCCATCGTCGCCAGCGTGCCTTTGCGCCCAAGCCATTTGCGGAAAAAATATGGCAATGAAACCAGGACGATGCCGAATAAAGCGTTGGGCAAACGCGCCGTTGTGTCGTTATCGCCAAACAAGAAAAACGACAACGCGGTAACGTGATACAAAAACGGTCCGTGATAAATTGGGTTGTGCTGGTAACCGCGCCCGGTGTACAAATTCCACGCCCAATCGGTATGAATCGCTTCGTCGTGATTCCACGCGCGATAGGATAAATCCCAGAGCCGCGTGAGAATCGCCAGCACCAGCAATGTGATCAACAACGCACGCTCCCAATCAAATTTCACGAGCGCGGTCAAGGGCTTGTCGAGCAAACTTGTTTGTTCGGGCGTTGATTCCATGTCTATCATATCCATCAATCATCCAATTCAATTTACTGCGGCTGAGGCATCCACAGTACCGCATCACGATATTGCGCCGCGCCCACATCGCGGAAGAGTAGCCAGCGCAACCAATTATTTTCCGCGTCACTAGCATAAGTGGATTCCAAATGATACACCTGGCTCATCCAATTGGATGCGGGCGCAGTCGCATTGGCGGCAAGGACCAGCACCTGCGTTTCCGCCGTCGCCGTTGGGTGCGCGACCAGGTGTGCGTTCCGAAACTCGCGCAAGTTCCACGCCAGCATCGAACCCAATGTTTCATCCGCGCTGATCGCGAGCGTGTGCGAATCATTCGCGCGCCATCGCGAAATGTCTTCCAGATCATGTGCCAGATCACGCACATTCACCGCCGCCGCATGAGCCACGAGCGGCTCGTATGGATTCAGCGCGCCGCCAGCAAAAAAATTGAGCATGGCATTTTGCCGAATCGTCCAGAGCGCAAACAGGGTCAGTATAATCGCCACGCCGATGTTTTTCGCGCGAATCAAACCCACCGTCGTTACCGCCAGGAACACAATCGCCGCAACTGCGACGCACATTAGCCCCACGACAATCGCGCCATCCCAGTTTGCGCCATTGCGACTCAAGCCCGTCGCGGTCGCCAAAATCTGCGCCGCAACCACATCGCCGCGCATCACAAATTCAGCGATGACGAAATACAAGAAACCGGCAAGCGCGAGCGCAAGGAAATACACCGGCGCTTCGTTCGTGCCCAAGATCACCCGATCGGTTTCCTGCGCGGCGCGTTCCAACCATGCGCCAATTTGCTTACCCGCAACCAAGATCAGCGGCACGACGATCACAACCACGCGCACAGGATTTTTATCCGCGCCCAACGAATACAAAACAAACGCCACCCCGATCCAAGTCATCAGCCCGCCCAGCCAACCGCGCACACGTGGCTCCAGATCGCGCGCCGTAAACGCAAATTGCACAAGCGCGGCCGTGCCGAAGAAAAGCGGGATCGGCTCATAGATGACGAGGAGGCGCAAAAGATCGCCAAGCGTAAAATCAGGGCGCAAGCCATCGAACCACGCACCCAGCAAATCAAATGTTGCGCCAATGCCTTCACGGTGCATCGCAAACAAGGTTGCGACGCCAAAGAACACAACGAGGAATAAAATGGTCGCGGTATTGCGGAGTTGAATTGCGGGTAAATTGGTTGCGCGACCACCCACAACACGCGCCCAGACAACAACAATTGCAACCGCGAGAATGATCGTCCAGACCTCGCGCGCCGAAACCAGCGCGAGCGCCAGCGCGATGGCGGCCAAATTGAGATCGCGTTGCGCGTGATCGTTCAGGTAACGCCACGCAAATGCCCAAGTAGCCAACGCGCACGTAACTGCGATCATCGCACCATTTGCATCCCGCGAGGCAAACACAAGTGACGGCGATAATACCAACAGCGCGCTCGCGATCAATGCGCCCAAGCGACCCAGTTCGCGGCGCACGAGCGCGGGAAGCAACACGAGAACGCTCCCGAACACTGCCGGGAACAAGCGCGCCAGCCCGTCCGTCGCGCCAAAAAGCGCGAACACGATCGCGTTGCCTGTGAACAAAAGCGGACTGCCCGTAAAGGGCTCGGCGATACCGTGCGCGAAATTCCACGACGCCAACGCTTGCCGTGCTTCATCCGTCGCCAGCGGCGCATCGCCGAGCGCGAACAGGCGCAACCATAACGCGCCGAGCGCGAACGCAATGTACAACGCAATTTCGAGTGTCAACGCGGGTTGAAGAATTTGTTCAGCCGCGCGAGATTCAGTTGGAACGTCCGTAAATTCTGACATCGCCATTTTCAAAAACCAGCGGCATCACTTTGCCGAATTTGTCGATCTGGGATTTCGCCAAGCCGTACTGCTCGCGTTCCAGCGCGCCGACAACGACGAATTTTATAGCATACTTGTCTAGCAAAGTCAAAAGTTCTTTCGCGTCGAGCGTTTGATAGATGCGTTGCACGTCCGCCGCGCGATCCACGCCAGTGGCATCGTCCTTGAATTGTTTCGAGCCGCCGCGCCATTGCGATTCATGCCCCGCCCAACCCAGCACCGTCGGCAACCCCGTCGCCATCGAAATGCGATTGTCGTACGAGTACTCTTTGCCGGGCGCTTCGAGCGTCACAGCGCCGCGCGGCGCATTCGCCGCGAGCCATTGAATCGCGGCGTAATCGCTGGGGTTGTAATCGCGCACCCACGCCATGCCATCCAGCGTCCCAGGATTGCGAAAATCGTTGGTACGATTGGGGAGTGCAAACGTTGGATAGATCAGACTCGCGCCGAGGAACATCGCCAAACCCACGAACCACGCGACGCGCGCGACGCCGCGCAAGGTTTGCGAAAGATAAAACACGGCATATGCCGACGCAATCGCCAACAACGTCCACGTTTGAAAATAAAATTTGAACACGGTGTTCATGCGCGTGCCAAATTGATCGCGCAGGTAAACAAACTCGACGCCAAAGGTGAGCAGGAACGCGGTAAACACGATCAGCAAGACAAACGTCGTGCTGTGATCCACGAGATATTCACGCAAGAGCAACAGCGTCGCCGCAAAAATCAGCGCAAGCAAAACAAACAACCAGGGATCGGCAAGCCAGGGGCCAAGGTACGCGGCGATCACACCAGCCAGCACGTTATCGCCGAGAGTCGGCAAGACGCCGCGCACTTGGTCTTGCAACGCCGGGGAAAGTCCAACGACGACGAGCGCAAACGCGGCAACGAGCAACGGAAACGCCAACACCCCAAGCCAAATCGGCGTGGCGCGGCTCAACCAATCACGCGCGCGGATGTCGCGGCGTTCCCAGATCAGGCGCGCGAACAATGCGCCGAGAATGAACACAAACAGACCAAACATGATCAAAAACTGGTGCAGGCGCGTTTTGACGAAAAGCACCGGCAAGAGTCCACCCGCCTGCGACTGAAAACTGATAAAAAATGGCAGATACAAAATCACACTTGCCGCGCCTAGCGCCACGACGAACACAATCAGAGCGCGCGCGGCGCGCGCATCCCATTGGCTTGCCATACGATACCGTGCCAGCGCATACGCGGCAACGAGAATAAAACCATACGGGAGAATATCCCAGGAATTCAGAAAGAATAGACCACCCAGAATCAAAGGTAAAAGTAAAAAACTAACCGGGAACCATTCGAATTCGAAATTGGCGAGGCGAGTCACTTTGGATTTTTCACTTGCGCCATTAGTTTGAAGAAGATCGAGCGCAAGCGCAAGCGCAAGCAAGACAAAGGGCAACGCGAGCAAATGCGGATGCAAATCGCCGAGGAGAAAACTAAACTGGGGGAACTCGTCAATCACTTCCTGGGTTTGCCCCGCCACCACATCATGGATCACGCGCGACGCGCGCCACCACCACCAGTTATCCATCGGCACAAACGTTTGTGTGACGGATGCTTGCGCCAAACCCTTGACATCGAGCCAGTTCCAGAAATCCGCCGAGCCCAGCCCTTTCGCATGAAGCGATTCGAACAAGCCTTCCAGATTACCGATGACTAGCAGGAACACGGGCGCGAAAAGCGAAAAAAACAGCGCGGTGGTTCGTCGAATTTCCAATTTGGAATTTTGAATCAGATTATACGCGAGTCCAAACGCGCCGGTTGCCGCAAGCGCAAACCAGGACGCAATCGCCAAATTAAATGCAACGGAGGAGGCAACCCCGCTGAGCAGCGTCAACAGAGCGACGATGAGGTAACCGAAATAATAATAGCTGATCGCGTAACCGGATAACCAGGGATCGAGCGGCGGAAAATGATCGCTCTGTAACACGCCATTGAGGAACGCAAACTCCATCGGCTTTTCGGTCGCGCTGATTTCAGGATTGTGGGCGCGCACAAACGCCCACGCAATAAACGCAACGGTAAAGACCAGTTCAGTCACAATGAGGCTGGTTTTGTTTTGACGCGCCCATTTGAGCAGAGACAACGATTCATCGTTCATCGGCCGCCGTGCCAGCCACCAACTCGCCGCCGCGACGACAACCGCAACGGCGATCACCGCGCCGCGCGTATTCGTCAAAAAACCCAGCGTGGTCAACAGCCAAAACGGATACGCAATTAACAGCAAGCCCAGCGGCTTGATGAACGCATAACCGCGATCTGGCAAATTGCGGAACACGCGGAACGCGACCGGCCACACCGCAACGCCGATCACTTCAAGTAATACCCACCAATTCAAAACATCAATCATAGAAAATTACAACCCAGCGCATTAGCATTGGAAAAAAATTCCGCATTTGAGATCGATGAATCCAGGCACAACCGGCACCCGTGACGCCGCTGGCGCAATTGGCACCGCGCCGAACGCATCGAGGTTGATAATGTTCGTCGGCACGACCGTCGAATCACGCGATTGCTCGAACGCATCATTGGCGCTGATGGTGCATTGCCACGTATTGTTTTGAAAATTGACCACCGAGCCGCCGATCCAAAATGGATATTTGCATGGCATATCAGTTGCCGCATCCACCGTGCTGACATTGTCCACCAAGAAATTGCGTTGCGAAAAGGTCACTTCAAAACAATTGTCGCTGGCGCCGGAGCAATAGTTGGCGATGAACCGGTTATCATTGCTTGCCAGGTTGCGTTCGCCGCTCATATAAAAACAATTCGCGCTCAACTCGCAGTGATTACTGACAATGCTGTTTGCCTGACAGCCGAGACAGACCCAGCCCGAGGTTTCGCAACCATGTAAAAAATTTCTGCCGTCGGGCGTGGTGCAACCGTGATTGTTGCGATTCAACACATTGCCGACAAAATAACTATTGGTGCTAGCCAGGTTGAACGAACCCCAACCGTTGAGTTCACTGAGCTGATTATCAATGAGGTTGTTCGCGCGCCCATTCACTGTGGCAATGCCAATCGTTCCGCCGCGCACGGTCACGCCGCGCACCGTTGAATTCGAGCCGCGCAACAACACGCCGCCGCCGTAGAGGATGCCGCCGCGCACCGTCGTCGTCAAGGGCTTGGTGGGAAACAGACACGCATCGTACAAACACAACCATGCGCCCAAGTCTTGCGGATCGGCGCGCGCGGAAATCGTCAAGCCGTCAATCCAATTATTCGAACCGTCCACCGTCACCGCAAACTGCCGCCCCGCGCTCGTGACAATCGCGGTGCGCGCGTCGTCGGCAAATAATGCGATATGATCGCCGACAATTTTTAACGGCGGATAAATTTCGTTTGGGCAAAGCTTGAGACTGGTGACGATGGTCGCCGGCATTTGATTCGCGGGCGTGCAATTCGCCGGTTTGCTTGGCACAACCAACTTAAGATTCGCCGCACCCGTGTTCGGTGGAAACGCCACATTGAGTATGGTTTGTCCATTCTCCACCGTGATCTTGCTTGTGGTCTGTGGCGCTACCGCACGCACTTGCGCCGCACCGCTCACGCCCGCGCCAGAAATATCGATCCGATACGCAAGCGGCACCGCTGAACGATTTTCGACAAAAACGTGATAAACGCCCGCCGAATTAAAGCCACCCGACCAGACCAATTTATTTGTGCGATCCATCGTGCCGAGTCCAATCGGCTTGGGTTGCTCGCCGCGCTGTTGGAGCGCTTCAATTTGAATCGGCGTATAAAACGCGACGAGCGTATTGGCGGGATCAGAAGATTCGACGATCACTTGGATCGCCGAGCTATCGCCGCGATAATCCATCCGATAGTCCACGCGCGCGCCGGGCATGAGCGTGAGCCAGGGCGCATCGGCGAACGCCGTCACGACAACTAGCCCAGTTAGGATCACCGCGCCCACGCTTGCCTTGTGTAACCAATTCATCGCCCAATCCACCAATCGTTCCGCGAACGTGGATCCATAAATGCACCCGTGTCACGGATCGCGACGCCCAGCTCATTCGTGAGCGCGCGCCCGACGCCCTGCCCCGCGAACAACGCGGGCAAGCGCGCACGTCCCGCCGCGTTAAGCGAACGATAGAGCGTGAGCAAATTTTGATCCACGCAGATATTTTCCAAATGAATGGTGTATCCCAAAATCACATTATCTTCGCGCGTATATTTTAGCGTGATGCGGTTTTCGCTGGCATACAAAACCATAACCGCATAACCCGTCGGTTGCCGACCAATGTCATAGCCCGATGTGGGGACATGGATAATTTCGGTTGGCGTCACTGCCAAGCCTGCGAGCGTCACCGGGTAATCCGTGATCACTCCGCCGCGCCGATTATTCGCCCAGTCCCAATTATAGACTTGGTAGGCGGCGTGAAAAACGCCCGTGCGTTGATCGCTAAATAAACCGTACAATTGCGGCGCATTGAGATCAGACACACCGCCATAATTCACCAAGCCCAGGTATGCCGTGGTGCTGATATAACCCCGCATCGCCAAATTCAAGTCGGGATGAATTTCGGCAGGCGGATTCGTCGGCGGAGAAATCACCGCGACCGAGTTGTACGTTTCGCCTGTGGCGCCCGCGCACGGCGTATATTTATTTGTCAACGGCAAAAAGTAGGTGTAGGTAATTGCGCCTGACGCGCGCACGCTTTGCCAAGCCACATTCGTTGCGGGCGCGCGCGCCGCCACAACATTCAGCGGACTCGGCGAAAAAACACTGACGGCAATCAAGACCGCGAACGCAAGTGCGCCGCCCGTCACTTTAATTAACTTGGTAAACCTTGACTCGATCATTTTGGTACACCACGCGCAATTGCCCCGCGCTCACCATGCCATCAAATTTCTGCAAACCGGCAGGATCATAAAACGCGCGCTCCAAATCGCCCACATAGACATACGACACACGATAGCGTTTGAGCATCGCGAGCGTCGCGTTGGAGTCGCGCGTGTTGTACAAGAAACCCACATTGGCCGCGCGATTATCAATGATCGCGCCATCAATGATCGAACGCTGTTGCTTTTCGTGCCAGTCCCAGCCCAGCACCGTCGGCAAGCCAGTATAAATTGAAACGCGCGAGCCCCAGTGATACAACGGCGCATTGCCTTCGAGAATCACTGGCGAACCGACAATGTTCGCGCGCAACCAGTCAATCGCCTGACGATCCGAATTCAACACCAGGTCGCGATCCCGGTCTTGATAGATCGCGGTCTGCAGATAATCCATGCCATTCAACCCCGACGGCGAGCCCATCACAAACCGATCGTTCACTTTCGCAATCGTGGCGGTGAGCGGATACAATAAACCAATGCCGATTAAGACGGCGAACACTGCCCACCATAATGTCGGCAAGGTAATTGGCAACGAGTGCGCCATAACGGGCGGATCGTTTTCAGCGCTCGCCGGTTGCTCTGCGCTTGGCTGAATCAGCGAGACGACACCTGCCGCCGAAGCCACGCCAAAGAACACCCAGACTTGCAAATAAAATTTAAAGACGGTATTCATGCGCCCGATGTCGCCTTTATAGGTGATGAGCTCGACCATCAACGTCATTGCCAGCCCCGCGGCAAGCAACAAGGCGATGAAGCGTTGCGCGGGATCGAGCTCGGGGCGCAAAACCAGGACAGTTGCCAAAATCAACAACGGCACCGCGACGGCAAACGCGGGAAAGCTTGCGACGATAAAGAACGCGATGCCCGCCACCAAGCCAACCAGGATCAGCGGCATCCACTCTTTCGCCACCCGTCGCCGTTCCGCCGTGTCAAATGTGCGCGCGATCAAGAACGTCGCCGCGGCGAACAAAAAGATGCCATGCACCACCAGGTATTCGTCGAGATGCGTGCGTTCGCCTTTCCACAACTCGGTCGCCAGATATGCGGTGGCGAAATTACTGTTGAACGGTTGGAACAAGAGCGAGCTCAACACCACCAATGCCCCAGCCCGCCACGCGAACGAGAGCGCGCCGAATAGATCGATTTTCTGCCGCCGCCCATATTCGCCAATGGCAAGCGCACACACAATCACCAGCAAGTACGTCGGATAGTCGGCGAAATTGATCGCGCGCAATGCGCCCAGCACCAACGCGGCAACGCTGATTTCGATTATGTCGGACGGCGAAACCGGGACGCGCGCGAGGAACGGCAGGCGCGCATCGTCGTCGCGCACGCGCACGGCAAAATTGATCGCCACGCCGAGCGCAACGAGCGTGAATGCCAGCGCCATCAAGTGCGCGTGCAAGTCCGCATACAAAAAAGTGAAAAAGGGAAATTCGTTGATCGTGTCGGGGATGACACGCGACGCATTCCAGTACCACCAACCAATCGGAATATCCAGCGCTTGGTGTTCGACCACCACGCGCCAGATGCCCGTGCCTAGACTACCCGCAACATCCAACAACGAACCTTGCGCGTCGCCGCCTAATTTGAGCAACGCCTGCTCAATCACAAACAGTTGCTTCAAGTTGCTCATCACCGCAACGAAAATCGCGGCAAGCAAACCTGCAAAGACCGGCGAGTTCAGACGCCAATACGGACGCGCGTGATCCGCATCCGCGTTACGCGCCACCAGGTTATACGCCACACTAAACGCGCCCAGCGCCGTTAGCGCAAAATACATCGGCAGAGCCAGGTTGTAGGCGACCTCCGGCACAATCCCCGTCAACTTGATCAGCGTCGCGGTAATAAACTGACCAAAATAATAATAGTTGATATAGCCGCCAGCGAACCAGGGATCATACGGCGGCATCCACGTGGATTTGATAATCGCGTTGAGATACGCATAGTCCATGGGTTTTTCGCCACCATACCATTGGTGCCACAAATCGGGGTTGCCATAGCGAATGAGCAAGAACGCGCCAAAGAAAACCAAGAACAAGATTTCTTCGATCAAGACCACGCGCCAATGCGCGCGCAAAAACGCGACCAAGTCGCGTCGGCGCTTCCACACCGCGAATGCACTCGGCGCGACAACTGCAACCATTGCCACAAGAATACTGACGCGGCTAAACGGCAAAACATGAATGCTTGCCATCCACCATGTCACCCAGGCAACAATGAGAAGGCCGAGCGCTTTGGCAAAAATATAGCCGCGGTCGGCTAACGCGCGAAAGATCACGAACGCCAGCGGCAACGCTAACCACCCCAGGATTTCAATCACCGCGAGCCAGACCAGCACCGGCACTTGATTGATCCAATCGCCGGGATTGAAAATCTGCGACCAGGTGCCGCCGTTCAATTGAGCCACCCAATTCGTCGGCGTCAACAAAAGCGCGGTGGGCGCTTGCGTCGCCTCGCGGGGCCAAAAGCGATAAACCTCGCTGAGATCAACCGCGTTAAAAAGTTGCGCCGTGTTCGCGTGGCTATACGTCGCGTTCTTTTTGTAAATCATCACCTTGGGATGATCATAGACCGTAAATGCTTCTTCGGCATTGTCGTCATTAATCTCAATACCGAACAATTGTGGACGCGATGTAAACTCGGCAACCTTGGTGAAACCCAGCGAGCCATCAAACAGCCATTGATAATATTTTGTCGTCAGCGGATACCGCATCGGCAAACGCGGAATCGATCCATAGAGTCGGTTGCTCGACAGGAACACATAATCCGTTTGATCGAGCCATTGGATCGCCTTGTCGCGTTTCTCCGGCGTGTCTTCATCATACCATGACGCATCAATGCCGTGATACATCCCGCCGAATGGATCCAAGCCCTCCACGCGCACGGGCAACGGATCGTCCCAGGTCTCGTTCATCACAAAAGCGCCCGGTGGCACATTTTTGAAAATCCATTTGGACGCGGCAACGCGCGTGTAATCGCGCGTATAGATCGACGTGAACGCGACTGCCCAGAACAAGGTATAACCCACAACAATCAACGCGATCACTGCAACGCCCACGCGCGCCAGTCGCCCATCCATCTGCCACCGGCGATTGGTTTGCGTGGCCGATGACTGAGATTTCGCGCGCGCGCGATCCCAGAGCGCAACCAAAAAGTATCCGCCGAGCAATGCCAGGAACGGATAAATTTGGAGGAAATAGCGCATCGTCTTGACCCATTGTTGTCCGGTGTAAGCAAACGTCACGCCAACCCAAACGACAACGAGCAAGTGTTGCCACTCGCGGTAGCGCACCAAGCGATACAGGGCGAACGCAAAACCCAGCCACGCCGCGAGACCGAGCGGCAAACCCAGTCCCCACAGCACCATATTTTCAAATGGAAAAATATAAGCGGGGCGATTCGTCCATTGATGTCCCGGCGGCGAATCCACCGTGCCAGCCACCAAGCCGCTCACTTCGGTCATGTTACTAGAAAATTTTGGGTTGACGCCGCCCGCCCATGACAGCATTACATCGAACGCCGTATTCACAATGCCATTATTCAGATCGAGCTTGGGCATCGTTGGCGAAAAGAAATTGGGACCATTCGCGGCATACGGTTGGAAAATGCGAAAGATGATCAACGCAACAACCGCGGCGCTCACCAAGCCGAAAAAAGCGCGCGTGCCAGCGCGTGTCAACCCATCGGTCAAACTCGGGGGTTGTGTCACAGACAATGGCGCAGACAACGATTCCGGCACGGATTCCAACGATGTGAAGTCAGCCGCCTGAGATTCCACTTGCGCCGCATCACGCGCCGCCTCACGCGCCGCGCGCCACTGAGCATTTGCGCGCCGCCATGCGCGCAACGCCGCCGCCGCTATCAGCACCACCGCGAATGGCGCAATGTTGATCCGCCCCGCGAGCGCAAGTCCAAATGCCGCGCCCGCATATACAAACGCATTCCACTTTTTGCCATCTGCAATATCGAGCGCGAACCAAAACGCGATCAGGATTGGCACATTCGTAAACGTGTCCACCGTGAAAAAGTGCGATTGCTGAATATCGAGCACCGACAATGCGAGAAATAATGCGCCAAGCAACGCCGCGCGCGAGCCATACAAACGGCGGCCGATGAAAAAAATCAACAGCACGGTTGAGAGATCGAACAAGGCGGATAACACGCGCCCGACCAAATGAATTTGCCCATAGCCAGTTTGCTCAAGGAACATGCCGACAAGGCGCGTTAGGAACAGCGGGAACGTGCCATAGACAAAAAAACCAAAGTCATGGTTATATGGTGAAAACGGCGAACATGCGGTGCTGAAAAATCCGCCCCATTTGGCACAGTCCGGCGGTGGATTGCCCAGCGCGGACTCTAAACCCGGCACGGTGATCGCCGCAGTCACCATCGTGAGGAAACGTTCGTCGGGATGCAGATGCGTGTCCTGATCCCAGTTCACACCAGTTAGGCGCAGTCCCGCGCCGATCAGCAAAATGACCACGAGCAGAATCGGGACCAGCCAGTCCCAGTTGCGCGATTTGTTGTTGGGTTGGATTTGAGCGAGTGAATTATTTTCCATAAGCCATTTCAGATTTCAGATGATCGAACCTCTCGAAATTGAAAATCATTTCGCGCCCAGCATTTGCGCCGGAGGCACTGTGCCAGGAACAAAGAACAAGACAAAATTATGATTCGGCGTGCGCGCATGGTACAATTGTTGTTGTCCATTCGGAAAAATTTCGCGCAAGCGGGTGAGATTCGCATCGTCATTCGGGTTCACCACGTAGAGCTTGTTCGCGCCGTCGTTCGCGGTCGCCGCCGCATCGTCCGCTTGCGCCAGCGTCTGCTCCCAGCCAATCGCGTGGAGATTGATCGCGACATTGCGCGTGTCAATCCAATGTGGATACAACAAAATCCACGTCTGCTTTAACTCAACCACGCCTTGATACATCCGAATCGCCGCCGCGACTTCGCTGGAATTCCACGACGCTTCACGGTACGCCGCATCGAAATCGGAAAAATAACGCAGATAGTTGGAGCGCATCGCAACAATCACGACGAGCGCGGCAAACGCGACCGCCGCGACCCGGTTCCAACGAAACGCGCCCAGCGCGCGCGCAAGCGTGCGCGTGATCCATACGAGCGGCACCGCCACCAGAACCATCACCAACGGAATTGCGCCGCCCGCGCGAACGACGCTGGGATTTTCATTTGGAAACGCGAGCGCGAGCGCGGATGGTAACAGCAGGATGCCAATCCCGATCAGCACAAACGCATACACCGATTCGCGCCGCGCCCATAGCCGATAGAGTGCCCAGATCGCGCCGAGCAAAAATAACGCGCCCATCACATAGTCGAGCGCAGGATCGCCCACGATGGAATTGGGCCACGCGGAATCGCCGGTCCAGTTAAACATGAGCATCGCATTGATCGCATTGCCGACCAGCGTGAGCAAGGGATTCGTCAATGCTTGCCCTTCACCTGCCAACCGGGTCGCCACGCGATACCACACATTTTCGGGATGCTCGGTCATATAACGCAACAACGGCATCAGCACAATCACGGACAGCGTAAAGAGCAACGCACTGTTTTTGGCATACGCCTTGAACTCGTCCCAGTTCATTCGGCGCACACTCAGCGGATACAAAACCAGGAACACCAAAACCAGGAACGGCGCAACGCGAAACGCATTATAACCGTACAAACCCGCGCCGAGGAGCAACCCGGCGATCAAAAAATCATTGCGACGTTGATATTTGAGCGCGCGGAATAAAAAATACAACAGCGGCGCGATAAACACTGGCGTAAACGGAAACCGCAAGCCCATGCGCGCAATCGTCACGGGCCACTTGCCAATTGCCACGAATAACGCGGCAAGCAACGCCACGTCGTCGTCAAATAATTCGCGCGCGAACAAGAATGTAAACGGGATGACGATCACGCCCGCAAGCGCAGTCAGCAACTTGAGCGCCATGTGATCGATAGGATGCTCAGTCAGGTTGACAAACGCCGCCGTCAAATAAAATTGAAGCGGCTCGCGTCCGGTATTGCGCTCAAAGAAAATCGGCGTCAAGCCATTGTTCACAATGTCGTTGACATCCAGCAATTTTTCGGCGTGGTCGCTGTCCATTTCTGCCGGTACGCCATCGAGATCATGATAGTAGAAAAAGACGCCAACCAGCACAATCGCAATCAGCATGACAACGCGCGGTGCAACGCGTATCCCGCGCGTGCCCCACGCGCGCGCCGCCGCCACGCGCGCGTGCAACCCCGCGCGCCATTCAT
>JBBIUF010000013.1:0-54408 GCA_037440365.1 Chloroflexota bacterium | reverse complement strand
TTATTCCTCCCGCAACGCCTCCGCCGCTTGCAAACGACTCAACCTTAGCATCGGATACACGGCGGCAAGGAGCGCGGCAATAATTGACACGACGAGCGCCTGTAAAAATACTTCCGGCTCTACCGTGAAAAAAATTGTCCAGCCGAACGAACGCAAGTTGATCACATAAATCAAAATCGCGGAGAGCAACAAACCGGTCGGCATCGCCAGCAAGCCCGCGGTCGCGCCCATCAAGCCGGATTCAAGCAACGTCAACTGCCAGAGTTGTTGCAACGTCATGCCAGTCGCGCGGAGCGTGCCAAGTTCGCGTGTGCGCTCGAGTTGCAATGCCATCAGCGCACTCAACACGCCCATGAATGCAACGATGATGGCGATCACGCGCAACGCGGCAGTAATTGCAAATGTGCGATCAAAGATCACGAGCGCGGCATCGCGCAACGATTGATTGCTTTGCACCACGACCGCCGCGCCGCCCAGCGTGGCGCGAATCGCATCTTCGATTTTCGCCGTGTCGGCATTCGGCGCAACATAGATCGCAAGCGCAGACAAGTTGGGATCGTCCCAGTAGCGGCGGTACACGTCGAGCGCAAACAAAATCATGCCTTGATCGGACGAGTAATCGAAATAAATTCCGACGATGGGAAATTTCTGCACACCATGATCGGTTTGCAAGGTGATCGCGTCGCCCACGCGCAAATGCAAGCGATTGGCAAGCGGTTCGCTGATGACAATGTTGCCCTGCTCGACACTGTGCCAAATTGCAGTTGAATCATTTCCTAGACCAGATGTTTTGAACACGCGATTGTACACGGCGGTCACGGCGATTAAACGCAAGTCGCCGAGATCGGGCGAATAGCCGGTCGCGTTGCGAATCAGCGCAATGTCGCGAATACCCGGCACGGTGCGAATCGTTTCGACGAGTGTGCCATCCATCGTAGTGGGACGATTGCCGCCCGTGATTGGCGGCGACACATAGACATCGGCGGTCAGCGTTTGATCGAGCCAGTTCACCACGGTTGAGCGAAACGAAGCGATCATCACCGTGACGCCGATCACGACCGAGACCGCAACCATCAGCGCCGCAATCGCAACCGAGGTGCGGCTGAGTGCTTGGGTCACGGTGCGCGCCGCCATGCGCGCGAGCAAACCCATCCCGCCAAAGGTCGCCGTAACTAGGCGCATCAAGGTTACCGTGATGGCTGGGACGCCAAGCGTAATGCCAAACAGCACAAGAAAAATTCCGGCGAATGAAAATGTGACATTGGAAATAAATTCCAGCGCTAGTCCGCCGATTACGAGTAACGCGATCCCAGCGAGCGAGAGCACGGGCAACGCACGGCGCACGCGCGATTCGAGATCAGAGCGTTGCAAAACGGTAACCGCTGGGATACTTGCCGCTTCAGCGGCGGGGAGCGCGGCGGCGAGCAACGCAGACACGATACCCAGAATCAGCCCTTTGATGAGCGACGCCGCGTCCACTTCCACGCTTTGCACCGACACGGCAAAATATAAATCGTTGATCGTCTGCGTGACCAGCGCAACCGTAAGGCGACCCAGGACAACACCTAAACCAATCCCCAGGACAGCGCCTAGCGCGCCGCTGATCCCAGCTTCGATCAAAATTAGCGCGAAAATTTGTCTGCCGGTCACACCGACACAGCGCAAGATCCCCAGGACGCGGCGGCGTTGTACGACCGAAAAGAGCGTGGTGTTGTAAATCAAGAACATGCCCACGGCAAGCGCGAGCAAACTAAATGCGGTGAGATTGAGTTGAAACGCCGCAGTCAGTTGCGTCACGGTGTCGGCTTGCTCCGACGCGACAACCACGCGCACGCCAGCGGGGAGTTGCGCGGCAAGTGCTTTCGCCTCAGCATTCGTCGCGATCAGATCAATCCGCGACAAGCGTCCCGGCATCGCAAATAATTCTTGCGCCGTCGAAATATCGGTGAGCATCAAGCCATCCAGCGCGCGCGCGGAAACATCATTCGGCGGGCGGAGCAAGCCGATGATCGTGACGGCGCGCTCATGCGTGTCGATGACAAGCGTGACCGTGTCGCCGATTTTAAGGTTGGCGCGTTCCGCGCTCGCCGCGCTCAACAGTGCCGTGTTCGGTTGCGTAAGCAATGCGGCAAACGCATCCAGTCCCAGTTGCGCGGCGGAGGTGAAATACGTGCGGAACGGCGCTTCGGCGAATAAATCCACGCCGAGAATGTGGAGCGTTTGCCCGCCGAGTTGTTTCGCGCTGGCGTATCCTTCAACGAGCGGCGCGGTAAGGCGATTGCCCTGGGTCACGCGCAAGTCGCGGTAAATTTTTTCGTCCACGCCGTCCGTGCCACCGATGATTTGATGCGTCGCCTTGCCGACGACGGCATCGGTGGAAAGTTTGAACGCGCGCGTGGCAGACTGGTTGGCGAGATCGACCGAGACGACAACCGCGACGCCGAGCGCCACGGAGAGGATCACGAGCAACGTCATCCAGGGTCGGCGCAATTGATCGCGCCATGCGGTTTTGATCAGCGTCAGGGTCATGGTCGCGCGCCAAATGTCGGATTGGTTTGCGCGACGAGACGCCCATGATCCAATTTGAGAATACGATCCGCCATCGCCGCAATGTCAGGCGAGTGCGTGACCATCACGAGTGTTTTGTGTTGTTCGCGGGTGAGATGCAAGAGAAGATCGAGAACCTGGGTACCGGTGTCGGCGTCGAGGTTGCCGGTGGGTTCGTCGGCGAGGATGACGGGCGGATTGGCGCAGAGCGCGCGCGCAATGGCGATGCGTTGCTGTTCGCCGCCGGAGAGTTTGTCGGGAAAGACATGCGCGCGATCGCTCAAGCCCACTGCCGCGAGCAATTGATCCGCTTGGGCGTTCGCTTGGCGGGCGCGTGGGTTGCTCAACTCGGCGGTCAGTAAAACATTTTCGCGCACGGTCAACGTGGAGATCAGGTTAAAAAATTGAAACACAAAGCCAATGTGATCGCGGCGAAAGAGCGTGCGCCGGCGATCATCGAGCGCGCTGATCCGCGCATCGTCGATCCAAATATCGCCGGTCGTGGGCTGATCCAGCCCGGCGAGCAAGTTGAGCAAGGTGCTTTTGCCACTGCCACTGCGCCCGACCATCGCCACAAATTCGCCTTGCGCGATCGTCGCAGACAGATCGTTCAAAACGGCACGTTGCCGTTCGCCTTCCCAAAATGATTTCGTAACGTGTTCGATGCGAATGAAATCGCGTTGGCTGGATGACATGGCGAACCTTCAAAACGAATGGGATAAGTGAATGCAATAAACTCATTGCTACACAGACTTGCATTATATCCCAGAAATCGCGTTGTCAATCGGCGCAAACCAAGTCATATAAATTTCTTATTCGCTTTGGAAATTGCGCGCCAACGTGATATACTCTAATGAAATGTGAGGTTATAGCGTAACTAGTTTTTTCGTCGCGCGAAAAAAGATGAGGAGGAGGGCGAGCAAGACGATGGCATACTTGGCAACATCCAGGATGCCGCTATAATAATCGCCAGTGGCAAGCCGCGTAAGTAGTTGCAACGGTGCAAAATCGAACAGATAACTAGCACTGGCGGCGATCAGGATAAACAGCGAGTACAGAAACTGGGAGCGCTCGCGGTCGCGCAGAGCAGTGGCGGCAAACGCCGATGCGACAATGTTGAGCGCGGCGGTCAAGGCGGCGAGCAAAAGGACCAGCGCAAGGTTTTGAATATCAATCCCATTGAGCCGCAATAACGCGAGCCAGACCACGCACTGGAGCATCGCGACAATCAATGCCGCAAAAATTTTTGCGCCAAAGATCGTATTGAGCGATAGCGGCGCAGACCACAACGTTTCGAGCGTGTGCGTTTCCATTTCTTCCGATAACGAATCAATCACCATGCTCCCGGCAACAAAGGCCGGAAAGAACATGAGCATCGGCACGATGACCGAATACAAAAATTCAAAGGTCGTGGCGGGCAAGCCGGTCACATCGGTAAAGTTGACCGTGACACCGCGCTCCTGGCGCAGAAAATTTTCGTACCGCTTGAGCGGCTCGCGCAGAAAAATCAGAATGAACGACGAGAGCATTTCGGAACGCGGCAGGAACATTTTCATTTCGACGACCTGGCTTGGATCATCTGGCGGCACATACAGCACCAGGTCGACCGCATGGTTTTGAAATGCCGTGTCCGCGTCCGCCGCGTTGACAAAAGGCAAGACGCGCATCCGCGCATCGCGCAAGTACATCGTCAGCGGACTGTTGAGATTGCCGAGCAAACCAATGCGCAGGTTTGCGCGAGTGGTCTGCGTGAGCGAATCGGGATCGTAAAATGAGAGCAAGCCGATCAGCAATGCGGACGAAAACGATGCGATGAACAATTGGATCGTGATCGCGATGATGATCGTCCGCTCGCGGGTGACGGCGCGTAATTCTTTTTTGACCAACGTCCAAAATGCGTTCATCCCGCACCTCCGACCAAGATCAAGTTGTATGCCGAATGAACGGCGATGCCAATCAGCAGTGCCAGCGGATAACGCACCTTGAACCGAATGGTCAGCACACTCACAATCGAAGTGAAGATGAAATGCGCGGCGAGCGGCACGGGAAGCAAGCCCGAGTTGAACAAGGCACCGGACAGATTGGATTGCGAGACAACGCCGAGCGAAACGAGCAAAAGGGCTTTTTCGCCGAGCAGAAAACCCAACGCCGAGAGAAACGCCAGCCCAAATGTTTGCCGCGTCGAATGAATGAAACCGCGCTCGTGCAAGACCACAATCCCTGCTGACTTGGCAATTTCTTCAATCGTGGCGGCGATGATGAGAATGACGCCGATGGCAAACCGCATCGGTAAATTGAGCGAAATGGCGAGCGCGATTAACTGCGCGACATAAACGATGGGGATGAGCAATAGACTCAAAGTAAAGATGGATACAGCCAGGTGCGCGCGGTTCATGATCAAAAAGATCGCGTCCGCCAATTTGCGCGTGAGCGAGCGATAGCCCATCAGATATTCTTCGTTAAGCACGCGCGTGCCGATATAAAGCGATAGCGCAAAGATCAACACCAGCGGCGTTGTCGCAAACAAGTATTCCGAGATGCCAAACGTTTCCGAGCGATACATTTTCACGGCGAGCGTCACCGGCGACATGTACGCGAGATCGCTAATGCCGGAAAACATCGCGGGAAAAATGAGATACGCGGTGGTGAGCGAGGTTGCCAGCATCGAAATAAACGTGGTGTCTTTGAAACTGCGATACAACATCGGCACCATCAAATAGATGCCAAAGATGAACAGGACTGCCGGCGCAAAGATCGCGAGGGCAAGCAGGGCGTTGACCTGGGTCGCGATGGCGATGCCGACGACGCCGGCAAGCGACAGCATGACATACGGCAACATTTTGCCGAGAATGATTTGCAGTGGCGTGATGGGCGCAGACAAGAGAATGGTCAACCGCCGATTGAGTTTTTCATCCATAAAGCCGCTGGTAAAAAAAACGCTGACAAAAAAAACAGGCAGGATGTAGAGAAACGCGAGAATCACTTGCCCAAACGGATTCGGCGGTGTGGTGAGCGACGGGATGATGATCTGCTTGTCTGTGCCAGATTGAATTTGCGCGAGGGCATTATCGGGGTTGCTGATCTGCTGGCGCACTTGATCGTCGGTCGTGTTGGCGCGTGCTGTGGATGTATCACCGGATGTATTGCCGGGCGGCGCGTTAGGCGCGGCGGGCGTGGGCGCCGGAACGAGCTCGATGAGCGCGGGCGGCGCGGCGTTTGGATCGTCTGACGGCGGCGTAAGATAGTTGACCTCGATCCGCAACGGAAAAGCATTGGCGAGTTCAAACGTATCGTAAATGCGACCCAACTCGGATTTTTCCAACACGCGCTTGAGCGCGCCAGCCGCATACCGCGATTTGTCGTCGCCGCGAATCACGATCCGCGTGCCATCAATCACGGCATCAACGGCGTGGGCATCGAGCAACGCGCGTCCGGTGGCTAAAGTGGCGGTGATGATATTAAAACGCGGATCGTGAATCTGCGGCGCATCCGCCGAGACGGCGACGCGATACATGCCTTCGCCGACGACAAAGGTTTGCCGCGAGGTGAACACGCCCAGTCCCAATGCGGCGACCATCACGAGCAGGAATACCGGGCGCGTGCCGCCGCCAAAGCGCGAGCGCAGGCGGGTGAGTTCTCGTTTGGCAATCGTTAGAATGTTTCGCATGTTGAATTTCTTTTGTGCGTCACGCACATCAATGCGCAGACCAATTGAAGGAGCGGCATGATCGAACTAGCACACGTCACAAAACAATACCAGGATGTTGCGGCAGTGCGCGATTTGAACTTGACCGTGCCGAGCGGCGAGATCATGGGCATCATCGGTCATAACGGCGCGGGAAAAAGCACCACGTTGAAAATGATCGCCGGACTGATTGCGCCCACGTCCGGCACGATTCACGTGTTGGGTCAAGATATGGCGCGCGCAAGCACGGCGATCAAACGCAACCTGGGTTATCTGCCGGAAGAAAGTCCGCTGTACGAAAACATGACCGCGCGCGAATATCTGCTCTTTTTCAGCGAACTCTACGGACTATCCAAGACTCGCGCGCAGGCGCGGATTGACGAATTGCTTCAAGCGCTCAACCTGCCGGAACAAAACAAACTCACCGGCGAATTTTCCAAAGGCATGAAGCGCAAAGTCGCCATTGCGCGCACCCTATTGCATGATCCGCAATTGCTCGTGCTGGATGAGCCCAATTCGGGACTTGATCCGCTCACGTCATTTTTTATCATCCATTATCTCAAGACGCTGAAACAATTAGGCAAAACGATTATCTTGAGTGCGCACAATTTATTTCACGTGGAATATATCTGTGACCGCGTGGCGATCATCAAGAATGGCGTGTTGGTGATTTGCGACAGCATGGCGGCAATCCGCGCCAACCTAGGTAGCCGTGAATATCAAGTGGTGTTCACCACGGACGCACCGCTCGAACTAACGCGGCAGGACGGCAATTATGTGTTTCGCACAACGGACGTTGGCGCGATGGCCGCCATGCTCGAAAAAATTTCTGCGCATCATTGGGCGCTGGTGGACGTGTCCGTGGAAGAGTCCGCCCTTGAAGAAATCTATGTGAAATTGATGACCGCGTGAGTATAACATAGCGAATTGATTTGTCAAAGGAAGTGGCTATGCTGAACGAAAACAAGCGCAGAACACAACCACAAAGATTGCATCCGCTCTGGCTGATCGGATTATACGCCGTGGCGATGGGCGGCATCAGCGCGTTCATTGTCTTGACCGATTTTCCGAATCAATTATTGATGGCAATGATCATCCCGATCCCGTTGGTCGCGTTGTACTATCCGCGCCGTGTCTACTCAAGCTTGGTATTGATTTCGATTGGCTTGGCGGTGGGCGTGACGCACACGACCGCGACAAGTTTTAGCGCATCGTTGATCACGATTGCAATGGCATCGCTTGCTATAATTTGCCTTGCCGAACTGATTCGCTGGTTGGCCGTAGAACGCTTCAAGGTCGAAGAAAAATTGCGCGCGAGCGAAGCGCGGTTTCGCAGTTTCGTCACCAACTCGCCCGATGCCATCTATTCCATCGACCTCCCAACCCACCAAGTAACCTATTTTAATCGGGACGAGTTTCTCGGTTATACTCGCGCCGAGTTGGAGCAACCCAGCACCTCTATTTTATACGCGGTGCATCCGGATGATAAAGCGGCGGCCGCCGCATTCTGGCGTACTGTGCTGGCAGGAACTGACCAAACGGAACACTCGATTGAATTTCGGATGCATCCGAAAAACGATGATCATTGGGAATGGTTGCAAAACCGCGCGACGGTGCTGACCCGCACCGCGACCGGCGCGCCGCTTCAAGCATTGATCACGCTCACCCTCACCACCGCGCAACACCGCGTCGCCGACGCCTTGCGCGAATCCGAAGAAATGTATCGCTCGTTGGTTGATGTCTCGCCGGATGCGATTGCGGTTCTGGACTCGCACGGCAAGGTGCTGGTTGCGTCGAATCGGACAACCACCATGTTTGGCGGCACGCTGACGGATATCCTTGGCACCAATGTGTTCGACTGGCTGGTGCCAGCGGATCACGCGCGCGCAAAAAGCCATATCGAGCACACGTTCAATCAGATCTACGCGGATGACAACCGCTATACTTTTCGTAAACACGATGGCTCTGTGTTTATCGGCGAAGTGAATGCCCGAGTACAACACGCGACGACCAATCTCGTCGCCGTGATCCGCGATGTCACCAACGATGAGACCTTGGCCGCGGCGTTGCGCGCGAGCGAAAATCGGTTGGCGTTGATTTACAATAGCATGTCCGACCTGGCTTTCTTGATGCGCGTTGAACCGAATGAATGTTATCGCTGTGAAGCCGTCAATCAAGCCTACCTGGTATTGACAGGACTGACCGAGGCGCAGTTGATTGGCAAACGCACGGAAGAAATTTTGCCCGAGCCCGCTGCGCGCTTTGTGCTGGAAAAATACCGCGAGGCGATTCACGCGGGCGTCCCAATTCATTATGAAGAAACTGCCGAACTGCCCGCAGGGCATCGGGTGGTTGAAACGACCTTGACGCCGTTATTTGACCCGGATGGTCAGTGCGCGCATTTACTCGGCATCGCGCGCGACATTACCGAGGGCAAACAAATCGAAGCGACGTTGCGCGAAAGTGAAGAACGTTATCGCGCGCTGGTGGACAATTTACCTGATCCGGTCTTGGTGCATCTGGATGGCAAAATTGTCTATACCAATCCGATCATTTCCACTCTGACCGGCTTGACGCGCGAACAATTGATCGGCAGAAGCATCCAAGAGTTTGTCAGCACCGACGATGCACGCTTGATTGCCGAAAATGTGCGGCGACGCTTGGCCAACGAGTTGGTCGAGGATTATGAAATCAATGTGGTTGCTAACCCAGGCGCGCCGCTCCGGGTGATCGTGCGGGCAACGCCGATTATGTATGGCGGCAAACGCGCGCTCTTGGTCGTGCTGATTGACATTACCGCGCGCACCTACGCTGAAGAAGCCGTGCGCACGTCCAAACGCATGTTGCAACTCGTCATTGATAACATTCCCCAAAATGTCTATTGGAAAGATCGCGCGCTGGTTTACGTCGGATGCAACCAAAACCAGGCGCGCGCGCTGGAACTCGATCCGCAACACATTGTGGGCAAAACGGATCACGATCTATTTCCGCAAAACCTGAATGCCGAACGCCGGATGGCGGCAGAGCGCCGCGTCATTGAAGAAGATGCCCCGGAATATCACATCGTGCAATCCCAGCGAACGCCCGATGGCGCGATCCGCTGGCTGGACACGAGCCGCATTCCGTTACACGATAGCGCCGGCAAGCTGAACGGAATCTTGGGTATGTGGGAAGACATTACCGACCGCATCCATGCCGAAGATGTTTTGCGCGAAGGCGAAGCACGCAATCGCGCTTTGCTGGAAGCCATGCCCGATATGATGTTTGTGCATAACAAACACGGCGCTTTTTTGGATTATCACTCACCCGATCCCAAGTCACTTCTAGTTCCGCCCGAACAATTTCTGGGCAAGACGCCCCGCGACGTGTTGCCTGCCGCGTTGGCGGAACGGTACATGCGTTTGATGAACCAGGTCGCGCAGTCCAAGCAGGTCGGCATATTCGAATACAGTTTGCCCTCGAGCGACGGCGAGCATTATTTTGAAGCGCGCATGATTGCGTTTAGCCAAGATCGGGTCTTGACGATTCTGCGTGATATTACCCAGCGTAAACGCGCGGAAGACCAAGCGCGCGCAACCCAGGAAAAATTTCATACCCTCGTCGAACAGATTCCCGGCGTGGTTTATAGCGCCGAGTTTGGACGCGCCGGTCAATGGTTTTACGTCAGCTCATACATCAAGCCACTCCTCGGTTTTACCGTTGACGAATGGCTCGGCGATCCTGCCTTGTACTTCAAGCAGGTTCACCCGGATGACTATGCGCGCGTAACCGAAGCCGGACAACAGAGCCAGGCAACCGGCGCGCCGTATGATTGCGAATTTCGCATGTTGGCGCGCGATGGACACGTGGTGTGGGTGCGGAATGTTGGCACCGTGATTCAAGATTCAAATGGACGCAATATCGGCTTGCAAGGCTTGATATTGGATGTGACCGCGCGCCAACAAGCCGCCGCCGCGCTCGCCCGCCGCGATGTGGTCTTGCAAGCCGTGGCGTTTGTCTCCGATCAATTCTTGCGCGCCCAATCCTGGCGCGAGCCGTTGAGCCAGGTGCTCGCACGGCTTGGCACCGCCACCAACGTGAGCCGGGTTTACCTTGACCAAAATCAATTGATGGCGGACGGGCGTTTTGTATTCGGTCTGTGCGCTGATTGGACCGCGCCGGGCGTGAATTTTGAAAAAAAACAGGTGATCAATTATTTCGATCCATATGCGAATGGGTTCGAGCGCTGGGTTGAGACACTCGAAACTGGCGCAATCCTCCAAGGCAACGTGCGCGAATTTCCCGCGCAAGAACAAGCGTTGTTATTGGCGTTACCCATGCGCTCCGTTCTAGTCGTGCCGCTCTTTGTCAAAGAAGCATGGTGGGGACAGATTGGCTTTGTCGAAACTGAAACAGAGCGCGTATGGTCGGCAATGGAAATTGACGCGCTCAAAGCGGCGGCGGCGGCCATCAGCGCCGCGATCGAGCGCCAGCAGGCGGAAGAGTTATTGCGCGCCAGCCAGGAACGCAATGCGGCATTGCTCGATAGCATCCCGGATATGATGTTCATTCTCGACCAACACGGCGTCTATCTGGACTATCACGTGGCAGACGCAAACGCGTTGCTCATGCGTCCCGAACAATTCTTGGGCAAGCCTGTCGCTCATGTCATGCCCCCTCCAGTCGCGGCGAAAATTCTTGACGGCATGGCACGGGCGCATGACACCGGCATGATGCAGGTCATTGATTTTCCGCTGACCGCGCGGGATGGTTTACGACATTACGAACTGCGGCTCACCCCGCTGGGCGCTGACAAAATGCTCGCGATCGCGCGCGATGTCACCGAGCGGCAAAAAGCGGAGCAAGCCCTCCGCACGAGCCAAGCCGAATTGGCGTTTGTGGCAGATGGAATTCCAGGTTTGGTCACGCACATTGATACGCAAGAACGCTATCTGTTTGTAAACAATGCGTATGCCGAATGGCTTGGTCACTCGGCGGACGAACTCATCGGCATGACAGTCCAAGCCGCCCTGATCCCATCGGTGTACCAAGTGTCCGCGCCCTATATTCAACGCGCCATACGCGGCGAGCGCGTGGCGTTCGAGCGCGTCGTGTTGGACCGCGCCGGCGATTTGCGCACCCAGAGCGTAAGCTATGTGCCACAGATCAATAACGACGGAATCGTCCAAGGCATGTTCACCTTGATTCTGGATGTGACCGAACAACGCGCTTTGCAAGATTCACTGCGCCAGCTCTCGCGCGCAGTCGAACAAAGCCCCGTTTCGATTGTCATCACCAATTTGCTCGGCGCGATCGAATACGTCAATCCGAAATTTACGCAGATTACCGGCTATTCGTTTGAAGAAGCCCTAGGCAAAAACCCGCGTATCTTGAAATCCGGCGAGACAACGCAAGAAACCTACGCGCACATGTGGCAGACCATTCTGAACGGCGGCGAGTGGCGCGGCGAATTTCACAACAAGAAAAAGAATGGCGAACTGTATTGGGAGTCCGCTTTTGTTTCGCCGATCATGGATGCGCGCGGAACGATCACGCATTTGCTGGCAGTCAAGGAAGACATTACCGAACGCAAATGGATGGAAGAAGCCGAACGCGAACAGCGCGCGCTTGCCGAAGCGTTGCGCGACACAGCCGATGCGCTCAACAGCACCCTCAAGTTCGACGATGTGTTGGATCGGATTCTCACAAATGTGGGGCGCATGGTACCGCATGACGCCGCCAACATTATGCTGATGGATGACGAAGGCGTGACCGTGCGCGTGGCGCGGTCGCGCGGCTATCTCGAACGCGGTGACGACGATATCGCCGCCATGCGCTTTACCGTGAACGCCGCCTCCAGTTTACGCCAAATGGAGCATACGGGTCAGCCGCTGGTGATCGCGGATACGCGCGCCAATCCGGATTGGTTTGCGAATCCGGCAACGCGTTGGGTTTGCTCGTACGCGGGCGCGCCGATTCGAATTCGCAAAAAGATGATTGGCTTTTTGAATTTGGATAGCGCGACACCGGGCTTTTACAATTTTGATCACGCGGAACGCTTGCAGGTGTTTGCCGATCAAGCCGCCATCGCCATCGAAAATGCGCGTTTGTTCAATGAAACCACTCGCCGCGCCGATCAAATGGACACGGTGAATAAAATCGGTTTAGCAATTAGCGCAGGCTTGGATCTCCAACAGATTGCGCGCACGCTGTATGAACAATGCAACCTGGTTGCGCCGGTGGACGCGTTCTATGTCGCGCTGTATGACGCCAAAGCACACCAGCTTCACTTTCCACTCTTTCTCGATCACGCCCAGCCGCTGGCAGTCGGTCCATTTGATCTCTACACGCAACCTGGCTTGACCGGTCAGGTCATTCAAACCGGGCAAACCCTGTACATCCCTGATGTGTTAGATCCGAATAAACCAGCGATCCAACAACACAATCGCGCGGGCGGCGAACCCACGCGCACGTATGTCGGCGTGCCGTTGCGTCTGCGCGATCAGGTGATCGGCGTGCTCTCGGTGCAAAGTTATCAGCCCAATGCGTACAGCGCCGATCAAATTGACTTTATCGAAACCATCGCCACGCAAGCCGCCGTTGCCATCGAAAATGCGCGGCTCTATGCCGAGGTGCAACAACTCGCCGTGACGGATGCGCTGACCAGCACGTTCAATCGGCGCGGCTTGGTTCAACTCGGCGAGCGCGAAGTGGAACGCGCCCAACGCTTCCAGCACCCGCTTTCAGTGGTAATGTTAGACATTGATCATTTCAAACGTGTCAATGATACCTACGGGCATCCCATCGGCGACCGCGTGCTGTGCGCCCTCGCCGATTGTTGTCGCGCGAACATGCGCACCGTGGATATTGTGGCGCGTTACGGCGGCGAAGAATTTGTGATGCTCTTGCCGGAAACCGATCTGGCAAGCGCAGTTCAGGTCGCCGAACGTCTGCGACAAACGGTTGAAAAAGCCCAGGTCTCGGTAGAAGTGGACGAACAAATGACGGGCAGGACGGTTCATGTCACGGTAAGTCAAGGCGTTGTGACCATGTCGCCTGACACGCCAACGTTGGCGGCGCTATTCGAGCGCGTGGATCAAGCGTTATATGTCGCCAAACAATCCGGCCGGAATCGGGTCGCGGTCAGCGAATAGCACTAGACCCAGCCATTCTGCTGGGGCGGAGATAACTTATGCGGACTCTATCTGACGCGGCAACCCAACCCATTCACTTGCGCTATTACATTACAGGTTTGATCGTGACCTGGACGCTGGCGAGCGCCGCATCACTTGTCTGGAGTTCAACCGGGCGCGTTGCAATGAATATCGAGTCCATCGGCGAAATGTGGTTGAATTTCGGCTTGTTGTGGTTGCTGGGTTTGCTGGGCATTCTCATCGGCGCGATGCATCTGCGCGATCAGATTCAAAGTAGCGCGCAAATGCAAAATGCCTTGCGTGAAAGCCAGCGTACCTTTGAAACCTTGTTGAGCAATTTACCGGGGATGGTTTATCGGTGCGCGAATGATCCCGATTGGACGATGCAGTGGGTGAGTGAAGGCGGAGAAAATTTGACGGGCTATCCCGCAGAGGATTTTTTGACAGGCCGCGTCACCTATGCCGCGATCATTCACACCGCGGATCGAGCAGGCGTGTGGGATGAAATTCAAGCGGCGGTGCAAGCGCGGCGCCCGTTCCAATTGACCTATCGGATTATCACGGCCGATCAAAAATCAAAGTGGGTGTGGGAGCAAGGCCGCGGCGTGTTCGCCGATAATCAACACTTGCTCTGCCTTGAAGGTTTTATCACCGACATTACCGAACGCAGAAACGCCGAGCAAGAAATCGCGCGCCGCGTCGAACAAATCACCGCGCTCAATAATGCGGGCATTCGGATCCAACAACAATTCAATCCACTGGAAATTTATCAAACGGCGTGCGACGAGTTGCGCCGGTTTGGCAACTTTGCGACGATCTATACGCTGACGGATCCCGCCGTGGTGCGACATGTATTTAGCTCCATGAGCTTGGATCATTTGCGCGACTATAACACGCGCTTTGGCGAGCAAGCAGTGGATTATGTGATCCCCACAACCGCCCTCGCCGATGAGCTGGCGCAAGTGCGCGCCGGGCATACCATTTTTGAACACCATTTGCTTGAGCGCGTGCTCGCGCAGGCAACGCCGCCGATCGCACAAACGATTCTGGAATGGGCATCCGCCTGTGGCAACCAGGGCGGCACCTTACTCGCGCCGTTGACGCAGAACAACCAGGTCGTCGCGTTGGTTGCGGTGCTGGGCGAGCAACTCAGCACGGCAGATATTCCCGCCGTCGCGTTATTCGCGCGTGAGGTTTCGGTAGCGCTCGACAATGCGCGGCTTTATACCGAGACGCGCCAGCGATTAAAAGAATTGACCGCGCTGTACCAAGCCAGCGCAACCTTTACCCACTTGGTCGATCCCGGCTTGGTCGGCAAACAAATTATTGACACGATTGAACAATTGATGGGGTACCAACGCGGCACGATCTGGCTCTTGGACGAAACCGTCAACGATATTCAATTGCTCGCGCATAGCGATCTGGGGTATCCGCCCAACAGCCCGCAAGGACTCGCTGTCGGAGTCCAGTTTCGGGAACTGGGCAAGGGTTCTAGTATTTGTCGGTGGGTCATCGAGCAAGGCGAGGTGGTGCGAAGCGGCAATGTCACTGGCGATCCGCGCTACCGTCTCGGCGATCCAACCATCCAATCCGAATTATGCGTGCCGCTCCAAATTGGCGGACGCACGCTTGGCGCGATCAATGTCGAAAGCCCGCGCGCCGATGCATTCACGGAAAACGACGAGCGGTTGCTGACCACCTTGGCTAGTCAAGCGGCCGTGAGTATTGCGAACGCGCGGCTGTTTGAAGCCGAGCGCGTGCGCCGCGAAGAACTGAGCGCGCTCTACGATCTCTCCAGCGAAATATCCATGACCGATTCACTCGCGGCAACGCTGGATGTTGTGGTGCGGCGCGCCGTCGAAACGATTCATGTCACCTGTGCGCGCGTCTTATTATTGGAAGGGGATGCGCTCGTTTTGCGCGCGGCGCATCCGCGGCGCATCCCCGAGCATGATTTCGTTCTCGGCACACAGCATACGATCAAAGAATTTGCGTATACCCAACAAGTTTGGCTGAGCCATACGCCATTGGTGATCCAAGCCGACAACCCCACGTTGAGCGCGTCTGAGCACGCGCTACTGTTAAACGATTTTGCCAAGACGGCGTGCGTCGTCCCGCTCACGGTGGAAGAACAACCCTTGGGCTTGTTGGTGTTAATGGAAGCGCGCAGTGAAATGCGCGAGCCATTCGATACCGAAAAACTGCGGCTAGCGCGCAGTATCGGCGATCAAGCCGCGAGCGCCATTCAACGCGCGACGTTGCGCGATCAGATCGGCCGGTATGCGCTGAACTTGTCCATGGCGTATGACGAAACGATCGAGGGCTGGTCGCGCGCGCTTGACCTGCGCGATAAAGAAACCGAAGGGCATACGCAACGCGTGACGGAGATGACCATGCGCCTGGCACGGCAAGCTGGGTTGGGCGACGAACAGCTGGTGCACATTCGGCGCGGCGCGCTCTTGCACGATATTGGCAAGATGGGCATCCCGGATGCGATCCTGCTCAAGCCCGGCGCGCTGACGGATGGCGAATGGGAAACCATGCGCTTGCATCCGGCGTATGCGTACGAGTTGCTTTCACCCATCGAATACTTGCGTCCTGCGCTCGACATTCCGTATGGGCATCACGAAAAATGGGACGGCACTGGTTATCCGCGCGGGTTACGCGGTGAAGACATCCCGCTCGCGGCGCGCTTGTTTGCCGTGGTGGATGTCTGGGATGCGCTGTGTTCCAATCGTCCCTATCGTGCCGCATGGCCGCTTGACCGAGTACGCGCGTATATTCGCACGCTGGCCGGTTCGCACTTGGATCCGCAAGCCGTCGCAATGTTTTTAGAATTCATTCACTAGCACAAGCTTGGCTTTTGAGCGTTGGGTAAAAAGGAAAATTAATGCAAATCCAACCTTGGCTCAAGTTTACGGGGTGGGTGCGGCGCAAGGTTCAAGTGGAAACCGATGCGTCCGTGGAGACGCGGCGTTCCCAAATCTTGAATGTGTTCCTGATCGGCGGTTTGGGTTTAATTGCGATCATCACGCTCGCCGATAGCGCAAACCTGATCGAATTGCCGGGAGCATTACGGTTTGTGAATCTAATGAACAATGCGGCGATTGGCATCTTGTCGTTCGCCGTCTGGCGGCTCAATCGGGCGGGCTATCGTTTTTGGGCGAGCGTGGTGTATGTGATCATCGTCGTGCTATTTATTTCGTTTGGCTTTGTCTCAATGGGGTTGGATCATGTCGTGGTGTTGTATGCAATTCCAATTGTGGCATCTAGTTTTATTGTTGCGCCCAGCGCCGCGTTTCTGATAATGTTGCTGGCGTGGGGCGGCTATACGCTCATGTTTTTTTGGTCCGGCGCGCACTGGGCAGACTACAATATCATTTCGATACTGGCATTGTTCGCCTTGGCATTATCCGCGCAATTTACGGCGGCGTTATTAGAACGTTCGCTCGCACAGACAAAACAATCTGAATTGCGTTTTCAAACACTGATCCAGAATGTTGGTGAAGGCATTGGCCAAGTGCGGATCGAGGGCAGTTTTATTTTTGCCAATCCCATGTTGGAAAAAATTTTTGGTCTCCCGCCGGGCGGAATGTTGGGGCGCAATGTCAACGAATTTATTTCTCCAGAGCAAAAACAGGTGTTGGACCAACAAGTGACCCAACGCAAGCAGGGAATCCCAGGCGCGTACGATCTCGAAATTACCCGGGCGAATGATGGTGCGACCCGGCTGGTGCGGGTCACCGCCACCCCGTGGTTTGATTCCGCCGGTCAATACAATGGCGCCTTTGGCGTGTTTCGCGATGAGACGGAACTCCGCCGCGCCGAAGCCGCGCTCCGCCAAGCCCATGTCGAATTGGAAGCGCGCGTGCAAGAACGCACCGCCGAGTTGCGCGAAAGTCAATCGTTTTATCAATCGCTCGTCGAGGTCATTCCGCAATGCCTCTGCCGTAAAGATCTAGCGGGCAAATTTACCTTTGGCAATCAGCGTTATTGCGATGAAATCGGTTATTCGCTCGCCGAATTGATCGGTAAAACCGATTATGATTTACATCCAGCAGTTCTTGCGGAAGAATATCGGCGGGATGATCGCCAAGTGATCGAAACCGGGCAAACCTTTGATCGGATCGAAGAGCACACGCTGACGAATGGCTTGCGCTCCTATGTCCATGTCCTCAAGACGCCCTTGTGTAACTCAAAAAACCAAATCGCCGGGGTGCAAATTATTTTTTGGGATGTGACACAGCAGTATCTCGCACAACAAACCCTCCAGCAAGCTCGGGATGAATTAGAGTTGCGCGTGCAAGAACGCACCGCGGCGCTGGCGCAGGCGAATACAGCCCTGCACCGGAGCGCGGAACAACTCGCGGCACTGAACGATGCGGCGTTCAAAATTCAACGCTACCTCAACCCGGCTCAAATTTATCGCGTTGCGTGCGATGAACTGCGGCGCTTGGGCACATTTGCAAGCGTGTATAATCTCGCGATGACCGATTGGGCGGAGCATGTCCGTACGTCAATGAGCAAAGAGAATCTTGCCGAATACATTGCGCGGTTCGGGGATGCCCCAATCGAGATCCGCCTTCCCATCGCCTCATTGGAACCCATCGTCACTCGCGTCCGCAACGGCGACACACTTGTCGAATCGAATTTGATGGCGCGCGTGAGTGACCGTTTGCCACCTGCCGCGCAAGCGGTGCTTGGGTGGATGCGCGACAAATCCGGCGATCGGATGTTGCTCGCGCCGATCACCGAGAACGACACGCCGATTGGAATGCTTGTAGTCATGGGTGAACAATTGGGCGCCGAAGACACCATCGCGGTTGCCTTGTTTGCGCGCCAAGTTTCCGCTGCACTCGACAATGCGCGCTTGTACCTTGCTGAAAAAATGCGCCGCGAAGAACTCGGCGTGTTGTATGATCTGTCACGCCATCTCGCCACAACCGATACGCAAGATGTGATCATGAATGCGATTGTCCGGACGACGGTGGAAATGGTGCATGTCACCTATGCGCGGCTGGTGATGTTAGAAAACGACGGGTTTCTGGTGCGCGCCATGTTCCCCATTCGCGAGTTGAATGACACGGTGGAACTCGGTCACCGCGAAAGCCCAGCGGTGCAAATGGTGTACCAGCGGATTCTCAATCAGAACGCCCCTCTGGTTTTGCGAACGAACGATCCCGAGCTTGATCGAAAAGCGCAGAATGAACTTTTTCTGGATCAGGTTCAAACGGTGTGCGTAATTCCACTACATGCCAGCGAGCAATTTCTGGGCGTCTTGGTTTTGGGCGAAGCGCGGAGTGAAGCGCGCGAACCGTTCGACGCGGAAAAACTGCGTTTGGCGCGCGCGATTGGCAATCAAGCCGCGAGCGCAATTCATCGCGCCAATTTGCACACCGAAACTGAGCGCGCCGCCGCCGAACTAGCCAATGCCTACGAAGCCACGCTGGAAGGCTGGGTTCATGCGCTCGATCTGCGCGATAATGAAACCGAAGGTCACTCGTTGCGCGTGATGTATTTGACCGAAAAATTGGCGCAGGCATATCTGATCGATCAGGCAACGCTCGCGCACATTCGGCGCGGCGCGCTCTTGCATGACGTTGGCAAAATGGCAATTCCTGATCCAATCCTGCTCAAGCCCAATGCCTTGGATGAAAACGAGCGGCGGATCATGGAACGTCACCCAGAGTATGCGCGCCAATTGCTCCAGCCCATTGCGTATTTGCGTCCTGCGCTCGACATTCCGTATGGGCATCACGAAAAATGGGACGGCACTGGTTATCCGCGCGGGTTACGCGGTGAAGACATCCCGCTCGCGGCGCGCTTGTTTGCCGTGGTGGATGTCTGGGATGCGCTGTGTTCCAATCGTCCCTATCGCACCGCATGGCCGCTTGACCGAGTATGCGCATATATTCGCGCGCGGGCAGGAACCCATTTCGATCCCAAGGTCGTGGAAAAATTTCTAGCGATCATGAATCAGCCCACCCCGATCGAACCAGAGTGAACCAGGAAACCATGCTTGAGGTTGTCGTGAAAATAATTCCCGTGATCCTCAGTTTGTTTGTGATTGTTGCGGTGTTGAGCAGTTGCGCCCCAACGGCGATTGCGCCGACCATCGCGCCGCCGCCGACACGCCCAATGCCAACGCTCACCCTTATGCCCACGCCGCGCGCGACGCTTGCGCCCACCCCAACCCCCGCGCAAGCCGCGATCCAAACGCCCGCCTGGTTCCGCAACGTGACGCTGTATCAAATTTTCGTCCGCAGTTTTTACGATTCCAACGGCGATGGCATTGGCGATCTGCAAGGCATCATCGCCAAGTTGGATTATTTGCGCGACCTGGGCATCGGCGCAATCTGGCTCACGCCAATTTTCGCGTCGCCAAGTTATCACGGCTATGACACCATCGATTATTATAAAATCCAGCCCGAGTTTGGCACCGAAGCCGATTTGCGCGAACTCGTCAAGCAGGCGCACGCGCGCAATATCCGCGTCATTCTCGATTACGTCGTCGCACACACCTCGAACGAGCATCCATTTTTCAAAGATGCATTCGGTAATCCGCAATCACAGTACGCCGATTGGTATCGCTGGCGCGACGCGGCGCACACGTCGTATGAATCGTTTGCCAGCACCACCTCAATGCCAACGCTAAATCACGATAATCCTGCGGTCGCAAAATATCTAATTGACGTAGCCAAGTACTGGATGCAAACCGGCATTGATGGCTACCGCGCCGATTATGTGCTGAATGTGCCGCACGCATTCTGGAAACAGTGGCGCGCAGAACTCAAAGCCATCAACCCGGATATTCTATTGCTCGCCGAAGCGTGGACGAACGGCGTTGGCATCAAGCCGTACTATGCCGACGAGTTCGACGCGGCGTTCGATTTTCCATTGTATGGTGATATCGAGGGCAGTAACAATTCAGTCGGCGACAGCATTTTGCTCGGCGTGCGCGCGCCTTCGTCCCTGGATGGATCGATCATGCTATTGCCGCGTCTGTATCCACCCGGCGCACAGCGCGTCGAGTTTTTGAATAATCATGACACGAACCGCGTGATGAGTGAGGCACAGCAGAGTGTGCCGCGCGCGAAACTCGGCGCGACGTTGTTGCTGACCATTCCTGGGACGCCGATGATTTATTACGGTGAAGAAATTGGCATGAGCGGCGTCAAAGGCGCAGACGACAAGCCGCGCCGCGAGCCGATGGATTGGTATGCGAGTGAAACCGGCAAAGGCATGACCAACTGGTTCAAGCCAGCGGATCGCAACAACAAGCCGAACGATGGAATTTCAGTTGAGGAGCAAGTTAGTCAACCTGGCTCATTGCTGGAACACTATCGCGCGTTGGTCGCGTTGCGCAATGCCAATAGCGCACTACGGACCGGCGCGTGGGAAAAAATCGCAACGCCGGATGATACCACCTATGCGTACCTCCGGCGCGACGCAACGGGCGCATTTGTGGTCACACTCAATTTTGCCAACCAGCCCGCCACGCTCGCGCTCGATCTCGGCGCGACGAGTTTGCCTGACGGCGCATACCAGGCAACCGACAGGTTGAGCCAGTCAAAGGTACATCTGGCTGGCTTGACGCTAAACATTCAACTCGCTGGCTTGACGAGCGCGGTGTGGCAGTTGACCCAGTAACACGTGCGTTTGTCTCTAATTCTCTTTTCGCTTATACTGTGCGTGACAAAATAATTTGGGAGGGCGTATGGCATGGGAACGCAAGTTGATGCGCACGGTGCGTTGTCAAAATGATCAAGCCCGCGCAACGTTAGCGCGGCTGTTGGCGGCTGTTGCCGATGCGGGCGGCTCGATTGGCGAAATCGAACTCATCCGGGAAGGCAGTCAAAAAGAAGTCCGTGATATTGTCGTGTTCGCAGAGGACGAAGCCCAACTCGAAAAAATTCTTGGCGCAATGGGCGCAAATCCTGGGACGCGCGTCATGGAAGTGCGCGATCAAGTTTTAGAACTGCATCAAAAAGGCAAGATCGCCGTGCGCAGTCGCTACCAAATTGATTCAATGGCGACTCTGCGCCAAGTGTATACGCCCGGCGTCGCCGAAGTGTGTTTGAAAATTGCACAGGATCCCAAACTCGCGCGGCGCTATACCGCGATCTCGCATCTCGTCGCAATTGTAACCGATGGCACGGCGGTGCTGGGCTTGGGCGATATTGGCGCGCTCGCGGGCATGCCGGTCATGGAAGGCAAAGCGATGCTGATGGAAACACTCGTCGGCTTGTCGGGCTTGCCGATTTTGCTCAACACCAAAGACCCGGATGCAATTGTCGCGACCGTTGCCGCGATTGCGCCCACGTTCGGCGCGATCCAACTGGAAGATATTTCCGCACCGCGTTGTTTTGAGATCGAAGAGCGTCTGCAAAAAATTATTGATGTGCCGGTGATGCACGATGATCAACACGGCACGGCAGTGGTTGCAACGGCGGCAGTGATCAACGCCTGCCGCATCGCCGGACGCGATCTCGGCACGGCACGCATCGGTCAAATTGGCTTGGGCGCGGCTGGTTATGCCATCGCCAAAATGTTGATGCAACTCACGGGCAATCCGGTGCTCGGCGCAGATTTGTCCCAGGATGCGTTGCAACGGCTCGCGCAAGCGGGCGGCACGCCATCTACGCTCAACGAAATTATGGCGTCCACCGATGTGGTGATTTCGACGACGGGCGCGCGCGGACTGATCAAGCCGCCCATGGTGCATCGCGGTCAGATCATCCTGGCGCTCTCAAACCCGAATCCCGAAATCGAGCCGAACGATGCGCTCGCGGCGGGCGCGGCATTTGCCGCCGATGGAAAATCGGTGAATAACGTCCTGGGTTTCCCTGGTATCTTTCGCGGCGCGGTGGATACCTACGTGCGGCAAATCAGCCACGAGATGTACGTGGCGGCGGCGGAAGCGATTGTGGCGCAGACGCCCGCCGGCGAGTTGATGCCCAATCCGCTCGACAAGCGCGTGCATCGCGCAGTGGCGCACGCGGTGGCGTTAAAGGCGATTGAGCAGGGATTGGCGCGCGAAGAGTATGTGGAATACGTGGAAGAATAAATCAGGCGTCCGTGTCAGTGGTTCCATACCCAACAAACTATTTCTGACCGCGGACGATTGACTAGGAATTCTCGGAGTCACGAATGTCTTATTTTGAATTTCACGTCTCGCGTCAATCACGCGACAAGTATCAATTCGCCGAGACCTTGTTCGCTTTGAGCGGGAATGTGGTCTTGGCGAATTTTCATGCCGCGCGGGTGTTCGCGCAAAAAATGAACGCGCGCCGCGACCTGGTGAATCATCCCGATCAAACCGTGCGCGCGGGACAAATCAACGCGATGGGACTGATTGACGAATTATTACATTACGTTTTGGCGCAATATCGTCAGCAGAAAAATCCAACCGCGATGGCGAGCGCGCTCAAGTGGCTCAACACCGGCTTGGGCGATGCGGCAGTAGACGCCGCGCTAAAAGAATTCGCCGCCGAATTCCCGAACGTGGCGGTGTATCGCGGCGAGCAAGATGCGGCGACTTTTCTCGATGGCGTGACCGACGGCGTGCCGCATCGCCACATGATTTTGGAAGAGCTGGTGATGCTGTGGCTCGCAAATGTCAATCCGGCTTTCGCGCCGTTCGGCGAATTGTTCGACGATGCCGCGCTGAAACGCAATACCGCCTATGCGCCGATTATTTCGTCGCTCTATCAATTCTTTGACACGCAACCCAGGTTTGGACCCGATAATCAAAATGTGATCGATCTGTTGCGCGCGCCCGCGCTCGCTTCGCCACACTCGCTCGAAGGGCAACTCGATTTTATACGGCAACGTTGGTTCGCGTTGATCGGCGAATATCTGCAACGCTTGTTGAGCAGTCTCGATCTGATCAAGGAAGAAAACAAGGCGTTCTTTTTTGGACCCGGCGAGGCGCAGGTTCCGCAATTCAAACGCGGCGCAGGCACATACGGCGCGTATGACGAACTCTATCCCGAGTACGAACGCTTTAGCCGTGATCTCGATTGGATGCCGCGCCTGGTATTGCTAGCCAAAAGCACCTACGTCTGGCTCGATCAACTCTCGAAAAAATATCAGCGCGCGATCACACGGCTCGACGAAATTCCGGAGGCGGAACTTGACCTGCTCGCGCGCGCCGGGTTTACGGGCGTTTGGCTAATCGGCGTGTGGCAACGGAGCGCGGCCTCGAAACGGATCAAGCATCTGTGCGGCAATCCGAGCGCGGAAGCATCCGCCTATTCGGTTGCCGAGTACCGCATCGCGGATGATCTCGGCGGCGATGCGGCGATGGAAAATTTGAAGGCGCGCGCATGGCAACGCGGCATCCGCATGGCAAGCGACATGGTCCCGAATCACATGGGCGTTGATTCGCCCTGGGTGATCCAACACCCCGAATGGTTTGTCGCGGCAGATTATCCGCCGTTTCCCAATTATGCCTTTACCGGCGAAAATTTATCCGGCGACGCGCGCGTTGGCATTTATTTGGAAGATCATTATTTTGATCGCTCGGATGCGGCGGTCGTGTTCAAGCGCGTGGATCATTGGACCGGCGAAACCAAATATATTTATCACGGCAACGACGGCACCAGTTTTCCGTGGAACGATACCGCGCAATTAAACTTTCTAAATGCGGCGGTGCGCGAAACGGTGATTCAAACGATCCTGCGCGTCGCAAAACAATTTCCCGTGATCCGGCTCGATGCGGCGATGACGCTGGCAAAGAAACATTATCAGCGCCTGTGGTTTCCGCAACCCGGGGCGGGCGGCGACATTCCGTCACGCTCCGATTTTGCGTTGACCAAAGAACAATTCGACGCGGCGATGCCGGAAGAGTTTTGGCGCCAAGTGGTCGATCGCGTGGCGGCGGAAGCGCCGAACACGTTACTGCTTGCCGAAGCATTTTGGCTGATGGAAGGTTATTTTGTGCGCACGCTCGGAATGCACCGCGTGTATAACAGCGCATTCATGCACATGTTGCGCGACGAACAGAACGCCAAATATCGCTCGGTGATCAAGAACACGATTGAATTTGATCCGGAAATTTTGAAACGCTACGTCAACTTTATGAACAACCCCGACGAGCGCACGGCGGTCGATCAATTCGGCAAAGACGATAAATACTTTGGCGTCGCCACACTCATGTCCACGCTCCCTGGTTTGCCGATGTACGGACATGGTCAAATCGAAGGGTTCAGCGAACGCTATGGCATGGAGTTTCGGCGCGCGTTGTGGGATGAGCAGGTGGACACGCAGTTGGTCGCGCGGCACGAGCGCGAAATTTTCCCGCTCTTGCATCGGCGCGCGCTTTTTGCCGGAGTGGAAAACTTTTTGCTCTATGATTTCTTTACCGCGAACGGCAGTGTCGCCGAGGATGTATTTGCCTATTCAAACCAGGTCGGCGGCGAACGCGGCTTGGTGATCTACCACAACAAATTCGCAAACGCCGCGGGCTGGATTCGCACAGCGGCGGCATATCTCGACAAAGCGAGCGGCACGCTCACGCAGAAAAATTTAGGCGCGGGCTTGGGTCTGACGTGCGACGCAAATTATTTCTGCATTTTCCGCGATCACGTTTCGGGTTTGGAATATATTCGCAACAGCCGCGCGCTGTGCGAGCAAGGCATGTACATCGAGCTGGGCGCGTACCAACGGCATGTGTTCTGGAATTTCCGCGAGGTGCGGGACGATGGACAGCGGCAGTATGCGCGGCTCGCGGATTTGCTGAATGGGCGCGGTGTGCCAAGCATAGACGAGGCGTTGCGCGAATTGCATTTGCAACCGGTGCACCAACCGTTCCGCGAATTGCTAAATGCGGAAACATTGCGCCAGTTGTTGGCGGCGCGCGCAAAACCAGCGCGCAAGTCAGCGGTGCGCGTGCGCGGCAAAAAGACGCAACCCGATCCGACCGAAAAAGTGTTGGACACGTTTGAGCAAAACTATGCGCGGTTTGTGCGCGCGGCAAAACAATTTAGCGGCGGCGCATCGAATGTGATTGGCTTGGCGCGGCAAACGCGGCACGATCTTGAAACGCTGTTACGCTTGCCCACAACCCGCGCGCGCGCGACACTCAAGACGGCGCGCGAGTATGATGCCGCGCTCAAATTTGCGCGCGCCACGTTGGACGATGACGCGGCGTGGGCAACGCTGATCGCGTGGACGATGGTGCGCGGGCTAGGCGCAGCGCAAAGTCCCAATCACATCGCGGAGCGCAGTCGCAGTTGGCTGGATGAATGGATGTTGGGCAAGCAAATTGCGAACGCCTTGCGTGATTTTGGCATGAGCGAGGCGGATGCGTGGCAAGCGGTTGCGGCGATCAAGGTAATGACGGCGCATCAAGCGTGGTTTACGTTACGCAATAAAAAACAGAGTCGCGCATCACTGGTTTTGCAAGCCTGGCTCGACGACAGCGAGACGGCGCAATTCTTGAATGTGAATCGCTTTAACGGTGTGCTGTGGTTTAACCAGGAAGCATTCGCTGTGTTGCTGGGTTGGGCAAGTATCGCGGCGGTGGTGTCGTTGAACGCGGACGCCAAACTCAAACCAGCGGCAAAAGCAAAAGAAATTGTCGCCGCGCACACGGTGATCAAGCAATTGCAAAAAGCGGAAAAGAAATCAAAATATCAGGTAGACAAGTTGGAAGCGGCAGTGTAAACCAATCCCCGAAGGGCATTCAAGCGAAACCCTTCGGGGATTTTTGTTGCAGGTCGGTGGCGGAATCGGCAGGCAGGCGATTTCCCGCAATGATAGTGTCGTGAAACCAATCGCGAATTATTTTGCTTACCCTCTTTCTTACCCCGCCAATTCCTTTACCGCACGCCGCGTCAGCACACTTGCCATCTCTTTGCGGTATTCTGCGCTCCCACGAAAACTTGTCCTGAGCGCAGTCGAAGGCTCGCCGTGTGGTGACAATCCTTGCGCCGCAACATTTCCGGCTTGCACAATCGCCGCATCGTTCAACGTTTGACCCTCGAGTACTTGCTCCGCCGCGCTTGCGCGCAACGCGGTGTCGCCAACGCCACCAAGCGCAATGCGGACTCGATGCGCCGTTCCATTTTCGATCTGCGCGGCAACACACACGCACACAATCGGCTTGTCGCTCGGCGTGCGCGCAACATCGTGCAGTGCCGCGCGCGGATTGGCAAACGCAACAGAGATTTCGGTGACGAGTGAGCGCGGCAACAACTCGGCGCGCATTGCCAGAAAATCCGCCAGTGTAAATGTGCGCGTCTCTTGGTGCTTGATCGTCACGCGCGCGTCAAGCGCGAGCAGTGCAACCGCGAGAATGCCATCGGGTTCGGCGATCAATGTGCCAGCGATGGTTGCTTGATGGCGAAGCACGCTTGATACGCTCCGATGCGCCGCGCGCGCGATCACACCGTTCGCCAATGCGTTTAAGATCGGCGACTCGGCTAGGTCTGCCAATGAGGTTGTCGCGCCAATCGAGATTGTCCCGTGCGCTTCGCGGATGAAAGTTAAACCGAGCGCGGACAAATCAACTACGGCTTGGACATCCTGAGCGGCGGCGAAGGAGCGGCGCGCATCTGCGTGCAATGCCGTGCCGCCCGCAAGCGCGACCGTGCCAGGTTGTTGCAATAATTTCAACGCATCGGTGAGCGTAGTTGGTTTATGAATTTCCCGTAAATTCAACATCTAGATTTCCTTTGGCGCATTGGCATATTGGGTCATGGGATTATTGTTGTGCGAACGTATCAATCATCAATTTCACATCGTCGCCTTGCGGGTAAAGAATCGGGCAGGTGCAGCCATTTTGTTTGTACTGGTTCACTTTTTTGCGAACCTCGTCGGGCGTGCCGCTCGCCGTGATCCGTTCGATCAATTCGTCCGGCACAAATTGCATTGCTTCGTGAATCTGCTCTTTGGTCGCGGGCCAACCCAGGATGCTTTGGATTTTTTTGATCGTTTCTTCGGGCGTACCGCTCGCTTTGGCGATGTGCGGTTGTTGCGCGAGGTACTGGGTCAGTAATTCTTTTGCCGCTTGCACCGCTTTTTTGTGATCGTGATCGACCGAGCAGACAACCAGTTGCGGACGATCAAGCTCGTCCAGCGTACGCCCGGCTTTTTTCGCGCCGATTTCCAAATGTTTGATCGCTTCGAGGTTGTATTCCGGCGGCACACAATAATTCAACACCACGCCGTCCGCGATTTCACCGGCAAGTTCCATCATCGCGTCGCCGGTTGCACCGATCATGATCGGAATGTTGCGCGGCTCGCGGCGGCCATGCACCACATCGAGTTCGATGCCATCCACGTGATGAAATTCGCCGTGATACGTCACGCGCTTGAGCGCGAGCAATTGCTTCATTACTTGAATCGTTTCGCGCATTGCCTTTAACGGTTTCTTGCGCTCGATGCCAACATTCTTTGCCAGCGGATCCCACCACGCGCCAATGCCGCAAATAATCCGATTCGGCGCGAGGTCGTCGAGTGTGAGAAATGTTGCGGCGAGCAAACCAATGTTGCGCGTCCAATTATTAATGACGCCGCTCCCAACTTTGATTTTCGAGGTGACCGCCGCGAACGCCGCCATCGGCACAATCGCATCGCGCACCAACCGCGACTCGGCTTGCCACACGGCTTCAAAGCCGCGCGCCTCGGCGTATTGGGCGTACTCCATGCCCTCACGAATTTCGTGCTTGTCTTGCAAATACATTGCCACGCGCTCAGCCATCGAGCACCTCCATTGATGTTTGACGCAAGACAAAAGTAAAATCCTTTGTCTTGCGTCCGCTGTCTTTCGTCTGATGTTACGGATAGATTTTTTCGAGCATCCGAGGGAACGGGATGGTTTCGCGGACGTGATCCAATTTGCACAACCACGCGACCGTGCGCTCGACGCCGAGACCAAACCCGGCGTGCGGCACCGTGCCGTACTTGCGCAGATCGAGATACCATTCGTACGCGGCGCGCGGCAATTTGTGATGCGCGATTTGTTTTTCGAGATAATCCAAATCCGCCGACCGTTCGCCGCCGCCGATCACTTCGCCATACCCTTCGGGCGCGAGCAAGTCCGCGCTCAAACACACCTTGGGATCATTCGGATCGGTTGCCATGTAAAACGCTTTCATCGCGGTTGGGTAGCGATGCACAAATACCGGCTTGTCGAATTGCTCGCTGATCACAGTTTCATGCGGCGCACCAAAATCATCGCCCCACGCAAATTCGGGATAGCCGTGCGTGTGCAAAATCTCGACCGCCTCGGTGTAGGAAATTTTTGGGAAGGGCGGAATGATGTTTTGCAATTTCGTCACATCGCGCTCGATGATTTGTAATTCTGCCGCGCGTTCCTTTAACACGGTTTGCGCGATATAGGAAACAAATTCTTCGCCGACCCGCATGTAATCATCGAGCGTGCCGTATGCCCACTCGGGTTCGACCATCCAGAATTCGGTGAGGTGGCGGCGCGTTTTCGATTTTTCGGCGCGGAAGGTTGGACCGAAACAATACACTTTGCCAAACGCCATCGCGTCGGCTTCGTTGTAGAGTTGTCCGCTCTGCGACAAGTATGCGGGCGTGCCAAAATAATCCGTTTCGAAAAGTGTCGTCGTGCCTTCGACGGCGGCAGGCGTAAGAATCGGCGTGTCCACGAGCAAGAAACCGTGAGTATCGAACCAATCGCGGATCGCCTTGATGATGGTGGCGCGAATGCGCAAGATGGCATGTTGGCGCGGCGAGCGCAACCACAAGTGCCGATTCGCCATCAAAAATTCGACGCCATGTTCTTTGGGCGTGATCGGATACTCGCCCGCGATTTGAATGATCTGCACCTCTTTGGCGGACACTTCATAGCCGCCGAGCGCGCGCGGTTCCGCGCGCACTGTGCCGCTGACGATCAGCGACGATTCCTGGGTCAGTTTTTTGATCGCGTCGAAAATTTCAGGCGTAAAATCCTTGTGGAACGCGACGACCTGGATAAAGCCCGTGCCATCGCGCAATTTCAAAAATTGCAATTTGCCCTTATCGGTGCGATCTGCGAGCCAACCTTTGAGCGTGATTTCCGTGCCGACGTGCGATGCAATGTCTTGAATGTACACGTGGTCTGCCATGCCAACCTCATTTTGGATTTAGGATTTCGGATTGATGATTTTTGATTTTACCGCAAAGAGACAAAGAACGCAAAGACTTTTCATTCAACCGCGCCGCCCCAGTGGTTGATGGCATTACGAATATCATGCAGGATGCGGCGTGGCGGCGTGACCGCGCGCGTGATCAGCAGTGCAATGAATCCGCCCCGCCATACGCCGCGCCAATAACGCCATGCCGTTGCCAGCGTTGCCCGTTCATCGGCGTCAAGCGTGTGCGCACCGAAACGTTCGCGCGTGTAAAGCGTCGCGATCCGCGCAGTGGTCGCGCGCGTGTATGGTAACGCGGACGCAATAGCGTTGGCGCGTTCGATGGGCGTGGCGTGCGGCGCATCGGCGATGCCCAGCCAGCGCGCGCGGCGCACCATGTTTTCGTAAATGTGCGCGGCAGGCGCGAGACGTGCCATACGGCGCGCGCGATGAATTACGATCACACCAATTGCGCTCAATGCGATCAACGCCGCAAGCCCACCCAGCCCAGACGCGATCAGTTGCGGATCGAGTGTGAGCGTAAAGGGCAAGACGGGCGCGGCACCAGGCGTGATCCCTTGATCTTCGGCAAAGCGGTCAAATTCGCGTTTGTGGCGGACTTGATCGGCGGCATTGGCGTCTGGGCTCGTTGGTACGGGGTCTGGTTTTTTCGGGCGCTCGATGGGCGGCTTGCTTGCCGTCGGCTCAAATTCGATCCAGCCATAATTGGGAAAATACACTTCGACCCAGGAATGCGCGTTCGCTTCGACAACGTGGTAGGTGCCATCGGCGAGATCGCCAAGCGCATAACCCGAGACAACGCGTGCGGGAATGCCCAAGGCGCGCGCCAGCACAACCATCGCGGAGGCATAATAATTGCAATAGCCCTCTTTGCGGTCGAACAAGGTATAGTCTACGCCGTCGCGTCCGATTGGCGGTGCGCTGACCTGGTCGTTATATTTTATATTCTGCCGCAAGTACGTTTCCAGTGCGGCGGCTTGATCATACGGATTCGTGGCGTCGCGCGTAATCGTTTTGGCAAGATCGCGGACGCGCTGAGGTAACGTGTCGGGCAATTGCAGGTACGTCGTCGCGATCCAATCCGAGTACTGGGTCGAATCGTGGCGGAGTGCGTCTTCATCGGCAACACTGACGCTGGAGACCGCGGTGTACGTATCGCCGTCGCGTAACGGGCGGCGCGCACGGATGCTGGCGAGATCAAGTGGCGCGCGCGTGTCTGACACGGGACGCGCGTAGCGGATTTCGGTCGGAATGCTAAAACGGACAGGTTGCGCTTCCGAGTACAGAATGTTTTGATCAGCCAAGAAAATCTGGATAGTCTGGGTGACTTGGACGCGCGCGTATTCGCGCGGATTATCCAGGCGCAGATCATTGGCGGGGAGATTCGCCAAATCGAGCCGCGTGTTGAGCCAGCCACTGCCGGTGTACTGGTCGAACACAATCGCGCGCCAATAGCGTCCAAAACTCGTTTGCACATTCATCACGGGGCGATTGCCCAGGTTGACTGGGCCGCCCATCGCGAGCGTAGTGCCATAAAATGTGCTGGGCGCGGGACGCGTGGCGGCACGCAGAGTGCTGAACATGCGCGTAAATTGATCTTGAAAATTTTCCCAGGGTTCTTGCAGAGGGTCGAATGCGGCGAGCCAGGTTGGACCGGGCGGGTTGGCGGGAACGCTCCACACGATCAGGATCAGAACCAGCGCAAACGTAACGCCGGAGAACAGAAAATCGAAACCAATGTCTGAGGTGTAACCAATCGCGGCGCGTTGCCAGCGCCGTTCCATTTCGGTGAGGTTGAGACGCACGAGCAACAAGAGTCCGCTCAGCAAATAAAGCAACAGAAACAAGCCGGTTTGCGGCACAGCGTAAAATAAATTGAACAACAAGCCCATGCCGGTGGGAATGAGCGCGCCCCAGACTTGATGCCGGCGGTAGACAAACCACGCGGCGGCGTATGCCATGACCCACATGAGCAGATCGATCTGGATCACAAAGATCAAGCCATCGCCAGCCGTGCCACCGGAAATAACCTTGTTCAACCAGGATTGGACACGATCAAGGATGACGATCCATTTTTCGCTGAGGGTAAGCGCGTTAGGAAGCAATAAACTGGCGAGCGCGGCGGTGGCAGGAATTGCCAGAACCAGCATGAGCAGATGCGCAAAGAATCCGCGCACAGGTAGTTTTGCCAGGAGGATACCGAGCAGGACGCCGCCCAGTGCCGCCCAGCCGCAACTATCCAATCCGTCGGTCCAATTGGCGGCGGCAATCGAGCCGGTGAGACTGAACAGGAGAAGCAAGAGGAAGAGTGCGGTGCTGATGCCTTCGCCGATTTTCGTTTCGGGACGTGAAGGAACAGGCGTCAACAGACTCATGCACGTAGCTTAGCACCGCGCCAGAGATTTGTCAACGCAAAAAAGCGCCGGACTAGTTTTTGCGCTTGATGCGTTCGCGCACCAACTTGGCAATTTCTTCAAAGGTATAACACGCGGAATTTTCGGGGAATTTTTCCATAAAAGGTACGGTGGCGTTGATCGCCATCGTCATGTATTCAACAACAAAGGGAACCGTCGCGGCAAGCGGAATCTTTAATTCGCGCTCAATGTCATCGGTCGTAGTCCACACGCGCCCCACCGTGCGATTGTTGATCAGCACGATGCGTTCGAGTTCAATATCATGCGATTCAAGGTACTGCAAAATCTGTTTGGTTGCCTTGACCGTGTTGGTGTCGGGCGTGACAATGATCACAATCGCCGATGAGATTTCGAGAATCGGCATGGAGATGCGAGACAAGGCGCGCCCGAAATCAATCAAAATATAATCGTAGGAATTGCGCAACATTTCAAAGATCGGGCGGATTTGGCTGACGTCAATCCCAGTCGCTTCGTTGGGATCGTTTGCGCCGAGCACCACGTGAAAGCCCCACTTGAGTTTTTGCGAGACATAGCGTTCGACACTAACGCGATCGATTTTGCCTTTGGCTTCGTTCGACAAACGCGCGACGGTCTTGTGCGATTCATAGCCAAGCGACGAACCGACCGAGCCAATCGGAAAAACCATGTCCACCAAAACGATTTGCGCTTTGGGATCGCTTTTGGCGAGCGCGTAAGCGGTGTTCACGCACACGGATGTAGTCCCGGTACCGCCTTTGGCAGAGCAAAACGAAATGATCTTGCCGCGCGTGGCGGCGCTGGGACCCTTTTTGGGTTGGTTGAGACTGACTTGAATTTTCGCCGCAAGCTCTGCATCCGCGCCGGGGCGTTTGCGAATATAGTGATCGGCGCCAGCGTTCAAACTGGCAACAATATCATCCGGATCGCTCCGCGTGGTGAGAACGATAATCGCAATGTCAACGCACAAGGGATTTTCGCGGATCGTGCGAATAATTTCCAAGCCGCCCATATCCGCCAGAGTCAAGTCAAGCACAACCACGTTGGGCGCGCTCGCCGCAATTTTTTTCAAGCCCAGATCGCCGCGATGGGCGGTTTCGACAAGATAGCCTTCGGCGACCAAACGGGTTTGCAACCAATTGGTCGTAGCGGCATCACTATCAATGATCAAAACTTTGGATGGCATTCTGTCTCTTGATTAGGGGATTAGGTTTGCTTGCGAGTTTGTCTACGCCTAGTGCCAACCGGTTTGCGTCAAGGTCAATTCAATTGCGCTTGCCATAATTATAGCACGCGGCATATATCCACGCAATAGCCTTCCGTTGCAAGTTCATTGCAATTGAATTCGCACGGGTGGCTGAAAGCAAAACGGCTCACCGTCCGATAAGGAGCGGTGAGCCGTTGTTGCTGGCAATTTATTTCTGAGTTGAGAGACTAAAGGTCAAGCTCGTCATTTTCCATTGACCATCAATTTTGCGGAACGTCCACTTGTCATTGTCTTTGGCTTGCGTCACACCAATTTTGGTGTCGGCAACTGCTGACGCGCTATCGCCGGTCACGGTAACGCGGATGTTGGGATGCTCGGCAAACGCGGGATTGGATGGAAAGACGATGTTGATATAGCGATCGCGGATCGCCGCCCAGCCCTTCCACGTCTTGTCATCGGTGGCATTGTCGGGCGTGTGGTTGGCATCCGTGACCACGCCGTCCTTGTCCCACATTGCTTGTAAGCGATCAATGTCTTGCTGAACTACGGCTTCGCCTTCGGCAACAATCAATTGGCGAATGGCTTCTTCGTCGTTGGCGGGTTGTGGCGTGGCGGTGCGTTGGCGTGGCGCGCTCGGGCCACCGGCGGGCGGCGGGGGCGGCGCAGTATTGCCACCACAGCCAACAATTGCAGTCAACATCATGGCTAACACAGCGACGAAAACGAACTTGCGCATACAGGAACCTCCTAAGTGTTCGCGGAAAAATTAACGCGGCAAATATAGCATGAAACAAGGAAAAGTCAAAAAATGATAGCCGGCAAGGATGGGAGCGCATTCCGGTTGTTTGCCCAGCATCATTGGCTCATTTTATCTTGCAGAACCTTGACCAATTCACCGCAAACTTCATAACGCCCGAACGATGGCATGAGGTACGTGCCCGCGACAAAATCTTTCGCCTCAAGCAGTAATTCTTGCGCGAGCGCGATGCCTTCTGCCACGCCACGCTCGCCTGCGGCTTGCATGCGCTTGCGCGCATCGTCCGTCAGCGTGATGCCAGGGACTTCATTGTGCAAAAATTCGGCGTGCTTGGTACTCATCAGCGGCAGGACGCCCAGCAGAATCGGTTTCTCGACTGCACCGTACTGGTCGCCATATTTTTGCAGAAACTCTTTCAGCACCGCCGCGTCATAGATCGGTTGCGTCATCACATAGTCCACGCCCGCTTCCAACTTGCGATGAAACCGTGCCAACTCGTTCGGATCGGAATTTGCCCACATCATATCCAACGCGCAGGCAACTAGAAAGTCGGCGTTCGTGCCGATGCTGGTACCAGCCCAGTCGCGGCCTTCGTTGAGGCGTTGCAAAATTTTGATCAAGCCAATCGAATCAATGTCATACACCGCCGTCGCGTTGGGATAATCGCCGAGCCGTGGCGGATCGCCGGTGAGCGCCAGCACATTGCGTATGCCGAGCGCGTGCGCGCCGATTAGATCGGATTGCAGAGCCATCAGGTTGCGGTCGCGCGTGGTAAAGTGAATGATCGTCTCCAGCCCAATTTGCTGTTGGATCATGACGGCAAGCGAAATGCACCCCATTCGAATTTTCGCCAGCGGCGAATCGCCAATGTTGATACAATCCACGCCCATTTCTTTGAGCATCGCCGCGCCTTGCAACACTTTGGTCGGGTTTAGCCCGCGCGGTGGATCGAGTTCGACGCTTGTGATCCATTTGCCCGCGCGCAATTTCTCGCGCAGATTGCGCGGCACGGACGACATGGCCGCCGCTGGCTCTTCATCGGCGACCAACGCAGGTTTTTCGACCACGATGACGTGACGTTCCGCCGCCGGATGCAACAGATTCAACGCCGCGCGCATTGCGCCGATATGCGCCGGCGTGGTGCCGCAACAGCCGCCGATGATGGTTGCGCCCAGCTCGCCGACAAACTTGGGCACGTATTCCGCAAAGTATTGCGGCGACGAGCGGTACATATAACGTTCGCCAACGCGCGCCGGAAAACCGGCGTTCGGCATCACGGAGATGTACGGATGCGCTGCGTCGCAGAGCGCGGCGGCGATGCGTTTGACGGCGTTGAATGTGCCGGATGGTCCAACCGAACAATTGGCGCCGATCACGTCCACCTGCAAACCGCACAATGCCGCAGTGATTTCTTCCGGTGTGACTCCGGTGACAGTGGTTTCATCTTCGGTGAACGACATTTGCGCGATCAGCGGCAGATCGTGCGTGACCCGGCGCGCGGCGTCAATCGCGATCAATAATTCGTTGAGGTCGGACATGGTTTCGAGAATGATGCCGTCCGCGCCGCCTTCGAGCAAGGCTTCAATTTGTTCCGTGAATGCCGCGCGCGCATCGTTGGCGTTGATCTGCCCGAACGGGGTCAGCAATTCGCCGAGCGGACCCACCGAGCCCAGGACAAACGCGGGCAAACCGATGACTTCGCGCGCTTCGCGCGCAAGTTTAACGCCGCGTAAATTGATCTCGCGCACCTGGTTTTGCAATTCGTGGTGCGCCAACTTGAACCGGTTCGCGCCAAACGTATTCGTCTCGATCAATTCCGCGCCCGCGCGCAAGTACTCGCGGTGAATTTCCTGGACGAGCACGGGCTGGGAGAGATTCAATTCGTCAAAGCAATGTTCAAACGCGACACCGCGCGCGTACAACAACGTACCCATCGCGCCGTCGGCGAGAATGGGTCCGCGTTGCAAACGTTCCAAGAGGGGATGCGTGATTGGCATAGGGTAGCGCTCAAATTAAAATGGCAAGTCCGCCTGCCTGCATCGCTGAAGGCGGACTTGCCATACAACTGGATGCGTTGATGGATTTATTTTTTATTCGCGAGCGCGAGCGCGAGATTGATAAAGGTGCGCGTGGGGGTGCCGTTGCCCCACTTGTTCTTATAGCCGTTTTCTTTTGCGTCACCCATCATGCCCACGCTCCCGGCAATATCCAAATGCGCCCACGGAGTTTCGTCAACAAAGTTGCGGACGAACCACGCGGCGGTGATCGAACCGGCCGCGCGTCCGCCAGAATTTTTGAGATCGGCCCATTCGCTTTTGATCGCGTCGGCATATTCAGCGTCCATCGGCATTGCCCAATTCTTTTCGCCGGTCTCTTCGCCGATCTTGGACAGCAATTCGGTGAGCGGTTTGTCGTTGGAAAAAACGCCGGTGCGAAGCGAGCCAAGCGAGACGACCATTGCGCCGGTCAGTGTTGCCGCGTCCACCACGGGCGACAGCTTGAGCGTTTGCGTCGCATACACGAGCGCGTCCGCGAGAACCAAGCGCCCTTCGGCGTCGGTGCTGATCACTTCAATCGTTTTGCCATTCGACGCGCGCAGAATATCGCCGGGTTTGTACGCTTTGCCGCTCGGCAAATTTTCGGTTGCCGCGACAATGCCGGTGACATTGATCTTGGGTTTCAATTGCGCGATGGCTTGCATAGCCGCGATCGTCGCCGCGCCACCGGACATATCGCCTTTCATATCTTGCATGCCTTCGGCAGGTTTGAGCGAGATGCCGCCTGAATCGAATGTGATCGCTTTGCCGACGATGCCCAGTCCCGGCGCGCCGTCTTTGCCCGCGCCCCAATAGCGCAGAATGATCATCGCGGGCGGCTCATCCGATCCTTGCGCCACGCCGAGAAACGCGCCCATGCCCAATTTTTGCGCCTTGGCGCGATCGATTACGGAATACTCTAGTCCGTATTTTTTCGCAACGTCTTTGGCAACTTCGGACAGATAGGTGGGCGTTGCGGTGTTGCCTGGTTCGTTTGCCAGATCACGCGCCAGGTTCGTCGCGCTGGCGATAATTTCGCCGCGCGCCACGCCTTCTTTCACGGCTTTTAACTTGGAGGTTTCGGCTTCAAGCATAGTCACGTGCGAAACAATTTTGACTTCGCTATTGTCGCCGTGATATTTGCGGAATTGCCACAAACCCAGCAGAATGCCTTCGGCGTTTGCCTGCGCGGTTTGCTCCACATCGCTTTCGCCGAGACCAACGCCATGCACCACCGTCGCGATTTTTTTCGCTCCGGCGGCGCGCAAAGTCTTGACGCCGTTCGCGGCGGCTTGGCGCACGCGATCAAGCGTCAATTCGGCGGGCTTGCCGAGACCCACAATGCACACGCGGTCAGCGGGCAGTTTGTCGAGTGAATGCACAACGAGCGTACTGCCAAATTTGCCTTTAATGTCGCCTTTGGCAATCAGTTTGCTCAACTGTCCTTTGAGCGCATGATCGACTGCGCCGAGCGCGCCGGTTGGTTTAGTAATACCTTCAAATAGATTGACGACAATGCCGTCACCTTTCCAGGTGGCAATGTCGCCGGATTGAACTTTGAGTTCCATGTCACTCCTCCCCATTGAGCGAACAAATCAAAAATAACAACCGCGATTGTAGCACACTCATGCCAGAGCGTCAAACAAAGTTGGATGATCACAGCGGGTGCACAAAAAGCCAACCCGCGCCGCATAATCATTCGCCGTTTGACATCCACCGCTTTCGGCGTGATAATCGCCGCAGATTTTTCTGGAAGAAGGTTGAAATGACGGTGAGTGAATGGTTAGCGGCATTACGGCGTCCGCGCGTAGCGGGCGAACCGTCAAGTTTAAATCGCCAACTTTTTACGCTGGCATGGCCCTCGTTGATCGAAAACCTCTTGCAAACGATGCTTGGTTTCGTTGATTTGGTATTCGTGGGGCAACTCGGCGCGGATGCGATTGCCGGTGTCGGTCTAGGCAATCAACTCATGTTTTTGCTTCAGGTCTTGTTTATGGGTTTGGCCGTCGGCAATACCGCGCTCGTCGCGCGCGCGATTGGCGCGGGGGACAAGTCTGATGCCGAGCGGATCGCGAAACAATCGCTCGTGATCGCGGTGGTATTGTCGGTCGGCATTGGGCTAATCGGCTGGTTCTATTCTGATCCGATCATTCGGGTGATGGGCGCGGCAGACGATGTGAGCGTGATTGGCGCGGGCTTTTTGCGCATCGTCTCGACTGGCTCGATTGTGATCGGCGTGATGCTGATCGGCGGCGGCACCTTGCGCGGCTCGGGTGACACGCGCACGCCCATGCTGATCACCGGTTTGATCAACGTGATCAATATCACGCTCGATTATCTCTTGATCTTTGGCAACTTTGGTTTTCCGCGTCTGGGTCCGGTCGGCTCGGCCGTGGCAACGACGATCGCGCGTGGCGTAGGCGCGCTCTTGATTTTATATGTGTTGTTCAAGCGCGGTTCGATCTTGAAACTTGAATGGCGCGGCGGCTGGGGTTTCAACCGGGACGCGATAGCGCGCATTCTCAACATCGGTTGGGCGGCGGCGGCAGAGCAAATTGTGTTCAACGTTGGTTTCCTGGTGTTCAGCGCGCTGGCGATTTTTCTCGGCACGGCTGATCTTGCCGCGCAACAAATTGCGTTCAACATTTCCAATTTTTCGATCTTGCCGGCATTTGCCTTTGGCGTCGCGGCGACGACGCTCGTGGGACAATCGCTAGGCGCGCAAGATCCGGCACGCGCGGAACGCTCCGCGATCCAAGCGATGAAAAGCGGCATGGTGTGGATGGTGTTGATGGGCGTCGGCTTTTTCTTCGGCCGCGGTTTTCTCGTCGGCATGTACACAACCGATGCCAATGTGCAACGCCTCGGCGAAATGTGTTTGATCTTTATCGCATTCGCGCAACCGTTGCAATGCACTTCGATTGTGTTGGCGAGCGCCTTGCGCGGCGCGGGCGATACGCGCGCGACGCTGGTGTTTACGTTTATTGGCATCTGGGTCGTGCGCGTTGCATTCGGCTATTTGATTGGCATTGTGCTGGGCGTGGGCTTGTTCGGCATGTGGCTGGCTTGGTACGCCGACTTTCTCGCGCGCGCAGTGCTGATTGTGATGCGCTTTCGCGCGGGCCGCTGGAAGGCGTTGCGGGTGTAGGATGAAAATTGCAATCGGCTCGACGAACCCAACCAAAGTGCGCGCGGCGAAAAAGATTTTGCGGCGCGTCTATCCGCACGCGACGTTGGTTGCGTTGGAAGTGGCGACGGGTGTACCGGGTCAGCCGCGCGGCGACAAGCAAACGCGGCGTGGCGCGGTGAATCGGGCGCAGGCGGCGCGCGCACAAACGCGCGCGGATTTTGGCGTGGGCTTGGAAGCCGGGATTATCGAAACAGAGTTTGGCATGATGACATGCGCCTGGGTCGCACTGGTGGATCGCGCGGGGCGAATTGGCATTGGCGGCTCGACGAACATGCTGTTGCCGGATGCCGTCGTCGAGAAAATTCGCGCAGGCGCGGAATTGGGCGAAGCGATGGATGCGTTCGCAAACATTCACGAGGTTAAACGCAAGATGGGCGCGATCGGCGTGCTGACACGCGGGCTGTCCAACCGTCAAAAAGCGTACGAGGAGATCGTCACGCTGGCGTTGGCGCGCTTTTTGTGGCGGAGCAATTATCGCACATAATTAAAACCAGGTTGCTTGTGCAACCTGGTTTTTGATCTAGGCGGTCAACTCTTTCACAATTTCGTTGACCATTTTTCCGTCTGCGCGCCCTTTCATTTTGGCGGCGGCTTGTTTCATCACTTGCGGAAATTCTTTTGTGCCGAGTGCGGCAATGATGCTGGCGACTTCAGTTTTAACTTCGTCGCGCGACAATTGCGTGGGCAAGTATACTTGCAGGATTGCAATTTCCGCCTGCTCTTTCGCCGCGAGTTCCGGACGTCCACCTTTTTCATACAACTCGATGGCGTCGCGGCGTTGCTTGATCTGCTTCTCGACAATGCCAAGCAAATCGGCTTCACTGGCGGGCTTGTCACTCGGGCGCGTCAGTTCAAATTTCGCGATGGCGTCTTTTAACATGCGGATCGCGCTGAGGCGATTTTCGTTTTTGGCTCGCATTGCCGTTTTCAAATCTTCGGCAAGTTGGTCTTTGAGGGGCATTCGTTTGTCTCCTTGTTTGATTCGCGCACATTGTAACGCAGAGCGCGCGGTGCGTCAAAAATCTGCGCACAAGAAAAAAGCCGAGAGACTCAAGGTCTCTCGGCTTGGCGTATAGGATTCTAGTGATTTCCGCAACTGCAACTGCCGCCCTGCGCTTGCCCGCCTTGTTCCGTGCTGAACGATTGTCCGCACGAGCAAGAACTGACCGCGTTTGGGTTTTCGATGCGAAAGCCGCCGCCCATCAAACTATCCACGTAATCTACGTTAGCGCCTTCGAGATAGGTTGCGCTCGCGCTGTCAAGATAAACGCGCACGCCATTCGATTCGAAAACGAAATCGCCTTCTTCGGTCGTGTTCTCAAATGCCATGCCGTATTGCATCCCCGAACAGCCGCCGCCGGAAACAAACACGCGCAAGCCATAACCAGGCAGATTTTTTTCGGCGACGAGCGTCTGCAACTTTTGCGCCGCGAGGGGTGTTAGCGTGACCATCGGTTGAGTTGTCACCGCTTGAACCGCTGTTACCGTATTCAATTGTGTGTCCATACGTTTTGCTCCTTGATCAGAAATATATTTTTCTTGCGTGAAATTCGTTGGAAAATTTTGGCCAAGGCTTATCCGCCAATTTGGGACATGACGCGCGATGCGGCGATGATGTGATCTTCCAAGCCATGTCCCCAAGGTTTGCGCGACACCCCGTTCGACATCAACGCGCGCAACTCGGCATCGGTAGCTCCCGCGCGCAAGGGTGTCAACAAATCCACCTCGTCATCCCGCAGTAAGCATAACCGCAATTTGCCGTCCGCGCTTAAACGCATTCGATCACAGCCTTCGCAGAATGGTTCGGTCACCGAACTGATAAAACCAATCGTGCCACGCGCGCCGCGCAAGCGATAGGGCCGCGCCGGGTTGTGTTTGTCCCAGTCGATTGGGAGCAACGCGCCCAAGACGCTTTCAATGCGTGATTTCATTTCGGCAACCGGCACAACCGAGTCTTGTTGAAATTCGGAGATACTGCCGAGCGGCATCATTTCGATAAAGCGCATGTCCCAGTCATGCTCCAACGTGAGACGCGCAAGATCGACAATATCGGCTTCGTTATACCCGCGCACAACGACGGCGTTTAATTTAATCGGCGCGAGCCCAGCTTGTTCAGCCGCGCGAATGCCGCGCCAGACTTGGGCCAAATCGCCAAAGCGCGTGATGCGGTGAAAGCGTTCGGCGTCGAGCGTATCAATGCTAATGTTGACGCGCTTGAGACCTACGCGCGCGAGCGGCGCGGCAAGCGTTTCAAGTTTGAGCGCGTTCGTCGTCATCGCAATTTCACGAATGCCTGGCAATTTGACGATTTCGGCGACCAGGTTGATCAGGTTCACACGCACCGTCGGCTCACCGCCGGTCAGCCGCACGCGGTCAAAGCCGAGCGTGGTGGCGATGCGGACCAGACGCAATAATTCAGCGTCGGTCAAGAGATGTGAATGGGGCGCAAATTGTATGTCGGTTGGCATACAGTAGACACAACGCAAATTGCAGTGATCGGTTAATGAAATGCGTAAATAATGAATGGAGCGTCCATACGAATCGTTCATCTGACTTTGGCCTTGACAACAAAACGACAATTACAATTTTGACTTGCCAGACAACTGGTCATTTTTGACGGCGTGCCGAGCAAACCATCAATGAGCGCGCGATCCATTTCACAGACTTGGGCATGGACGCGCACGACCTGGCGATACGGACAATTGCAAACATCAACTTGAAATCCGCCCGCGTTTTTTTCCCACCGCGCCATATATCCGTGCGCGGTTAGGAAATCCGCCGTGTGCGCCACGCGCGTTTCGAGTCGCGCATTCGGGCGCAAGGCTGGCGCGGCGGCGGCAATGCGCTTGCCCACCCGCCGCAAGAGCGCGCGCTTGGTTTTGGCATCAAACGCACTCTCAATCTCGGTGAGCAATTGTTGCGCCAGCCACGGATATTGTTTCGGCAATTGTTCGTGCGCGGGATCGGCCAGTGCGTACTGCACTTGCGGCCTGCCCACCACGGCGCGGTGCGCGGTGGTCTGCGCGACAATCAAGCCCTCGGCAAGCAAGCGCGTCAAATGATAGCGCAACGCCAACGGCGTATGGTTTGCCGCGCGCGCAATTTCGTCAATCGGCAGGGCTCCGCGTTGCGAGAGTGTTTCCAAAATGACTAGGCGAGTATTTGTCATAGCGTCACTTTGCTCAATTATATCAATTTTACCGCGCTTGTCAATCAATTGATATAAATCATTTTATAGAAATTAAACCGCGTGGCGAAGGCGGCGGCGTTTGTGCGCACGCCGCCTTTTTAGTATAATCTAACCCACGAACCAGAGGCGTCCTATGATACGCCAGAGAGTAGAATGGCATGACCATCGAAACATCGGCCGGCGCAGTGGTTTTTTATCGCGGCGCGCAAATCGAATATCTCTTGCTGTTGTCGTCGTATTGGGGCTTTCCCAAAGGGCATATCGAAACAGGCGAAACAGAAACGGTTGCGGCGCTCCGCGAAATCCGCGAGGAAACGGGCTTGGCCGTCAACTTGGTCGCGGGTTTTCGCGTGGCGGACGATTACGTGTATCAACGTCGCGGTGAGCGTGTGCCCAAGCAAGCAATTTATTTCCTGGCGCAAGCGTCAAGCCGCGCCGCAAGCCTGTCGCACGAACATGCCGACCTTCAATGGTTCACGTATGACGCCGCCCTCGCGCATCTCGACTTTGTGGATTTGCGCGATTTGCTTACAGAAGCGCATCGTGTTGTGTTGGCGCTAGACGCACCCCGCATCGAGTAATTGGCAAACGTTTGTTTGATCCGACAGGTAAAAATCCAATGAAACTATTAGCGATTGATATTGGCACCGGCACGCAAGATATTTTGTTATTCGACACCACAACGCAAGTAGAAAACTGTTTGCAGTTGATCATGCCGTCGCCGACGGTGTTGGTGGCGCAACAAATCCGCGTGGCGACGCAACGCGGTGACACCGTGCTGTTGACCGGCACGCTCATGGGCGGCGGTCCCAATAACTGGGCGGCGGACGATCATTTGCGCGCTGGGTATCGCGTGTTTGCAACACCCAGCGCGGCGACAAGCTTTAACGACGATCTCGCCAAGGTGCAAGCATCGGGCATTACACTGGTGAGCGAGACTGAAGCGGCGCGGATGCAAAATGTCTGCCGAATCGAAATGCGCGATGTGAATCTCGACGCGATTGCGCGCGCGTTTGGTGCGTTCGGCGTTAGCTTGCAATTCGACGCGCTCGCCATCGCCGTGTTCGATCATGGCAACGCACCCGCCGATTACAGCGATCGTTTGTTTCGCTTTGATTTTCTCGCGGAGCGGCTCAAGCAAATAAACAGTCCCGCCGCGTTTGCGTTTATGCGCGCGCAAATTCCGCCCCGCTTGACGCGGATGCAAGCCGTGGCGGACAACCTGCGTGTGGACGCGCCGGTGTTGTTAATGGACACTGCGCCCGCCGCAATCCTCGGCGCGCTCGAAGATGATCGCGTGCGCGCGCGCCGCAACGCGATTATCGCCAACGTGGGCAATTTTCACACGCTCGCGTTTCGTTTCAGCGACGGCTTGATCACCGGCGTCTTTGAGCATCACACCGGCGAACTCAAACCGGGTCAACTCGAACAATTGATCGCGCAACTCGCCGCGGGCACACTCACGCACGCGGCTGTGTTCAACTCGAATGGCCACGGCGCGGTCCTGTTCGACACACGCCCGCAAGCGCTTGATTTCCTCGCCGTGGTTGGACCACGGCGCGGCGTTCTACTCAACTCGCCCCAGCATCCCTACTTTGCCACCCCGTATGGCGCTATGATGCTCGCCGGGTGTTACGGTTTGGTGCGCGCCTACGCCGAATTAAACCCAGATGCCGCGCCGGAGATTACGCGCGCGTTGGATGCGGCGCGAGAAATTGTTTAAGCGCAATTGGAAATATATTTACGCTAGACTGGACCACGCATGGAACAAACCGCTCAACGGGTATTTACCGAACAAGAATTGAAAAAATACAATGGCTCGCGCAAGATGCCAATTTATATCGCGTGTAATGGATTGGTGTACGATGTCACAGCGAGTCCACATTGGCGCGGCGGCGAACATCGCAACTTGCATTTCTCTGGAATTGACCTGACGCGCGAGTTGCCAGATTCGCCGCACGGCGAGCGCGTGTTTCGCAAATTTCCGGTGGTGGGTATTCTGAAAATGGACGAATGATCAAGGCGATAGACGAATAACCATTTCGTCAACCAATCATTCGTCGGAGGTTGAATTGACTGGAACGATACTCAATGTCATTACCGTGATTCTTGGCGGGACACTCGGCACAGTGCTTGGCGCGCGCTTGCCAGAAAAAATGCGCGAGACGGTCATGCATGGGCTGGGTTTGTTGACGCTGGTGATCGGCGTGCAAATGGCGCTCACGACAAAAAATATCTTGATCGTGCTGGCGAGTATTCTCGTCGGCGGCATGGTCGGCGAGGCGCTTGGCATTCAGGCGCGGCTGGATGCGTTGGGCATGTGGCTGGAAAAGCGGTTTGCGCGCGAGGGCGAAACGGGTACTTTTACGCGCGGCTTTGTCACGGCAAGTCTTATTTTTTGCGTAGGTCCGATGACGATCCTAGGATCGATCCAAGATGGCTTGCTCGGCGATTTTAATTTGCTGGCGATCAAATCCACACTGGACGGATTTGCCGGACTCGCGTTCGCTTCGATGCTGGGGATCGGCGTAGTATTTTCCGCGCTCACGGTGTTCGTGGTGCAAGGCAGTATCAGCGTTGCGGCGATGGTATTCGGTAGTCTGCTCGGCACGGTCACGCGCGAGACGCCCTGGGTCATTGAGATGACGGCAACCGGCGGCGTGTTAATCATGGGCATTTCAATGTTACTCCTCGAATTAAAGCGCGTCCGCGTTGGCAACCTGCTCCCCGCCGTGTTCATTGCGCCCGCGCTTGTCATCGCGCTCGCCGCATTGAACATCAAATTTTGATTTGTCACAAACGTCCAGCGGGCGGTGTTTGATCAGTAGAAGCGGCAAAGGCGCCGCCTGAGGAGAAACAAACGATTAGCGTGACGACACACAAAGCACGCGCAATCCCCGACGGCGCACGGCAAACGCAATCTCCATCGGCTCAATTTGATACGGCGTTTCTGGAACACTGGCAAGCCATTTATCGCGTGTTGATGCAACTCGTCGGCGATCCAGCCGAAGCGGAAGACCTGGCACTCGAAACGTTCTGGCGCTTGCACCAACGTCCGCCGCAAAACGTTGCCCGCGACGCGCAAAATCTTGGCGGCTGGTTGTACCGCGTGGCGACGAACCTGGGACTGAATGCCCTGCGCGCGCGCAAACGCCGCACGCAACACGAACTCGCGGCGGGCAAGTGGACACTTGAAAACCAGGAACGCGATCCGGCGCAGGAAATCATCGCCGTGGAAGAACGCGCGCAAGTCCGGTCCGTGTTGAGCGCGATGGATGCGCGGCAAGCACAATTGCTCACTCTGCGTTATAGCGGCATGAGCTACGCCGAACTCGCCGTTGCGCTTGAGCTTGCGCCAACCTCAGTCGGCACGCTCCTGGCACGCGCCGAGCGCGAATTTGAAAGGCGCTATCGAGAGCAGGGAAAGGGGAAAGTATGATGCATTTGAATGATGGACAATTGCGCGCTTTGCTCGACCATGAAAATGATCTAGTGCGCGCCCCAATTGAACTGCATCTCGCGACGTGCGCCGAATGTCGCGGGCGTGTCGCTGAATTGCGCGCGCGCGCTGAACGCATCGCGGCGCAGTTTGATACGCTCACGCCAAACTCGGCAGTCTCACCTCAGGCGGCGCTTGCGCGCTTTCAAAATCGGTATGCCCGAAAGGAGATTTCTCTGATGCAAAAAATTTTTCAACCCCGGTATCGCCCGGCGTGGGCGATGCTCGCGCTTGTCGCGCTCGTCGCGCTCGCGTTGACGTTCGAGCCAGTACGCGTGCTGGCGGAAGGATTGCTCGCGCAATTTCGAGTCGCCAAAATCTCGGTTGTCTCGGTCGATGGCACACGCTTGAATGATCTCGCCGGTAGTACGGAAATCGGCAAGCAGATTACACAATTGCTTTCCGATTCGACCCAAGTCATCCAACAACCGGGCAAACCACAAGCAGTGGCCAACGCAACCCAAGCCAGTGCGCTCGCCAAATTCACCGTGCGCTTGCCGGCCAGTCGCACAGATGCGCCGCAACTCACCGTGCAAGGGAACAGCGCATTTCAATTTACGATCAACCGCGCGCGCGCGCAAGCCCTGCTCGATCAACTCGGCACAACCCAAATCAAATTACCCGCGTCGCTTGATGGCGCGTTGATCAAGGTGACCATTCCGTCGGCAGTGGCGGCGGGTTACGGCGATTGCCCCAAATTGGATGCGACGCAAGATAAAACTGCGCCAGCCGCAAATCGGCAATCATCAAGCCGCACCGTGTTCAACTGCATCATCCTGACGCAAATCCCCAGTCCCACCGTGGACACGCCGCCCAATCTCGATGTGCAACAACTTGCTGAACTGGGTCTGCAATTTACCGGCATGACCAAAGATCAGGCGCACGCATACGCGCAAACGGTGGACTGGACTTCGACGCTTGTTGTGCCAATTCCGCGCAACGCGGCGCAGTATAAACAAGTAACGGTGGACGGCGTGCAGGGCTATCTCATTCAGCGTCCGCTCGATGACGCGCCGCAATACGCGCTGGTGTGGGTCAAGGGCGGCATCATCTACGCGATTGGTGGAACGGGCGCAGATACCGCCACCGCGCTCGACATGGCGAATGCACTGAAATAGCCACAAGGTCAGATCGTCGAGTAGTTCGCCTCTAGTTGACTAGGCGACTACTCGACGATCTGACTATTCGACTGGGCGATCAACTCACTCTATGCCTAACGCAATCGAAACAACCAATCTCCGCAAAGTGTTCGACGAAAATATCGCCGTGCGCGGGTTGACCTTGCAAGTCACCCAGGGCGAAGTGTTTGGCTTTCTCGGACCGAATGGCGCGGGCAAGACCACGTCAATCAAAATGTTGCTGGGTCTCGTCGCGCCAACATCAGGGCAAGCCAGGTTGCTGGGCGCGCCGCTCGGTGATCGCATGGCGCGCGCGAAAATCGGATTTCTGCCGGAACACTTTCGGTTTCACGATTGGCTCACCGCAAACGAATTTCTCAATTTGCACGGCGAACTCTATGGCCTAAGCGCGGCGCAATTGCGTTCGCGCGTGGACGAATTACTCGCTCTCGTCAAACTAACGCCGTTTCGCGGCAAGCAACTCCGCACGTTCTCAAAGGGCATGTTGCAACGCATCGGTCTCGCGCAAGCATTGCTGAACAATCCGCAACTCGTCTTTCTGGATGAACCAACCTCAGGACTCGATCCGGTTGGGCGGCGGCTCGTGCGCGATATTATCCACGATTTGCGCGTGCGCGGCACGACAGTGTTCCTCAATTCGCATTTGCTCAGCGAAGTCGAAATCACTTGCGACCGCGTTGCCTTTATCAAACATGGTGAGGTAATTCGCGTGAGCGAATTGAAATCGCTGGTGAGCGGCGCGACGAGTGTGACCATTCGCACGCGCAACCTGACGCCAGCGATTCTGGCGGGCTTGAATGAGTGGAGCCAGGATGTGCGCGCCGATGGCAACCAGGTCACGTTGACCGTCGCCGACGAAGCAGTGCTACCCACGATCAATCGCTACCTCGTCACCCAAAACGTCGAGGTCTTTGCACTGTCACCGGAACATCTTTCGCTCGAAGATTTGTTCATTCAGATCGTCGGCACGGATGGAGGACTCTAATGCCCGCGATCATTATCGCGCGCCTCACGTTTCTCGAAGCGATCCGCCGTCGCATTTTGCTCGCCGCGTTTTTGCTCGGCATGGCATTTCTGATTTTGTATTCGTTTGGCTTTTATCTTAAAGGCACCCAAATCACTCCGGCAAGTCCGCAGTCAGATGTGTTTGGCGCAGTGTTCAAAGCGGGCATTGATAGTTTTCTGACGCTAGCAGGTTTATACGCGGTCAACTTTTTGGCGATTGCGATGGGCGCGCTCGTCTCGGCGGATACGCTCGCCGGCGAAATTAGTTCAGGCACCATTCAAGCGTTGGTGACAAAACCCGTCCGACGCGCGGAAATTGTGCTGGGCAAGTGGCTCGGCTTTGCGGGCTTGCTCGCGCTGTATCTCACATTCATGATCGGCGGCGTCATGTCCGTTGCATACGTGCTGGACGGGTACGTTGTGCCGGGAATTGTGAGCGGAGTCGCGCTGATTTACCTCGAAACATTATTGGTGATGACGATTACGCTGGCATGTAGCAGTGTGCTTTCGACACTTGCCACCGGCGGTGTGATTTTCGGATTGTATGGCATTGCGTTCATCGGCGGCTGGGTTGAGCAAATTGGCGCGGTCTTGCAAAACCAGGCGGCGATCAATATCGGCATCGTGTCGAGTCTGATTATTCCGAGCGAAGCGTTGTGGCGGCGCGCCGCGTACGAAATGACACCGCCGATCGCGCAAGTGATGGGCATGTCGTTTAGCGGACCGATGCTCACCGTGTCCGTGCCTAGTCCAACCATGATTGGCTACGCCATCGTCTACCTGGTCATTGCGCTGGCAATTGGTATCCGCGTATTTGCCAAGCGCGATTTGTAGAATAAAATAAATTAACGGGGCAAGTCAATGACTTGCCCCGTTTTTGATCCACGGCTGATTCCGATCAACAAGCGCGCCTGCCCCTTGCGGCGCGTCTTCGCTCGTGCCACCAATGCGATAGTAACCCGCAGGAATCCCAGTGACTCGGGTAAATCAAAATCGAGCTTTCACATCAGCAACCGCGTCATCAACTTGCGTTTGACAATTTCGACAAGCGTGAGATAGATGGCAATTGCTACAACCAGGAACACGAAATAGCCAAGTGGCAATGGCACAAATCCCAGCACCGCCGCGAACGGCGAAATGGGAAGCAGGATACCGATTGCGACAATCACCAACACGGTAAACGTAAGCGGACGACTTGCGCGGCTGGTGAATGGATTGCCCGCCGTACGAATAATGAATAACACCAACGTTTGCGTCGCCAGCGATTCGACAAACCAGCCCGTGTGAAATAATTCTTGCGATGCGCTAAACACATTGAGCATCACAAAGAACGTGAGGAAATCGAAAATCGAACTAAGCGGTCCGATAAAAATCATAAACGTGCGAATAAATCCGATATTCCATTTACGTGGCTTGTGAATAAAGCTCCCGTCCACGTTATCCGTCGGGATCGTAATCTGCGAGAGATCGTATAGAAAATTGTTCAGCAAAATTTGCGTCGGCAACATCGGCAGGAACGGTAAAAACAAGAACGCGCCCGCCATACTGAACATATTGCCAAAGTTGGAACTAGTGCCCATCAGCAAATACTTGACGACGTTGCCAAACGCCTTGCGTCCCTCGATGATGCCCGCGTGCAAAACGCGCAAACCCCGCTCCAACAAAATAATATCCGCCGCGTCTTTCGCCACATCCACCGCGCTCGCCACCGAAATGCCCACGTCCGCCGCGTGAAGCGATGGCGCATCGTTAATCCCATCGCCGATATAGCCGACGACATGACTGCGCCGTTTCAAAGCCAGGATGATACGATTCTTTTGCGCGGGCGATACACGCGCGAACACATCCGTCTCTTCGACGATTTGCGACAGTGCGGTATCCCCAATCCGTTCCAGCTCTTCTCCCAGCACGATGCGGTCAGCGCGCAAACCTACTTGCGCGCATACATGCCGCGCGACCGCATCGTTATCGCCCGTGATGATCTTGACTTGAACGCCATCATCTTTCAGCTCGGCGATCATATCCGCCGCATCCGGCAACAGCGGATCGACAAACGCGATGTATCCCGCCAGCGTCAACTCTTTTTCGTCCGTCACGCGATACGCTTCTTGGATCGGCACATTGCGATAGGCGACCGCCAAGACGCGATACCCTTGCACAGACAAATCACGATACGTTGCTTGGCATTTTGCTTCCGTCGCCGCATCGAATGGATGCACCGCATCGGTCTCGTAAGCAACGCACGCCGCCAAAACACTTTCCGGCGCGCCTTTGGTAATCAGCAAGCGCGTGCCGTCATTGCCAACGACCACCGATGCGCGCCGCCGTTCAAAATCAAACGGAATCTCGTCGAATTTTTGGTAGGTATGCACATCCGGATGATCATGCGCGAGAATCGCCAGATCGAGCGGATTGGCATTCGCGCGATGAATGATCGCAACCGTTGCCGCGTCAGTCACGCTAGTTTCGTGTTGGCTGTTGAGATACGCCAGAAGAAAAACCTTGTATGCCGATGTCCCGAGCGGATCCAGGTGTTGGTTGAGCGTCATCTCACCGCTCGTCAGTGTCCCGGTTTTATCAGAACACAACACGTCCATACTGCCAAAATTTTGGATCGAGGCTAGGTTCTTGACGATGACCTTTTGGCGCGCCATATGCACCGCGCCTTCGCCGAGCGTGACCGTCGTGATCATCGGCAAAAATTCCGGCGTCAGTCCAACGGCGAGCGCAACCGCGAACAATAACGATTCAAACGCGTCCTTGCGAAACGCGACGCTTACGACGACGACGAACATCACCAGCAGAAAAACCATCTGCATGATAAAGAAACCGAAATTGCGCGTGCCGCGTTCAAACTCGGTTTCCGGCGCGCGCGTTGCGAGGCGCGCGGCAATATCGCCAAACTGGGTCTGCTTGCCAGTGGCAAGCACGAGCGCGGTCGCAGTCCCGCTGACAATGGAAGTGCCAAGATACACGCGATTGCGCGCATTGTTTGGATCGTCGCCCGCGTCGTCGGCTTCTTTTTCAACCGGCAAGGATTCACCGGTGAGCGCGGCTTGGTTGGCATGTAAATCACGCGCCTGGATCAACCGCGCATCCGCTGGCACCAGATCGCCCGCGATTAAACGAATCACATCGCCGGGCACAACCATGCGCCGCAAAACTTCGGCGTCCTTGCCATCGCGAAGCACCGTTGCGGTTGGCGCGACCTGGTTCCGCAATCGCTCCGCCGCGTTCTGTGAGCGAAAGGTCTGCACAAAATCGAGGAGCGCGCTGAGCAAAACCATCGTGACGATAATTGTCGCGTTGACGAGATCGCCCAAGATTCCCGTGACCGTGGCGGCGAGCAGTAAAATGAGCGCGAGAGGGTTTGCCAATGTCGCCAGAAAGCGAATGACGAGCGACGTGCGGTGGGTTGCCGCCGGTTCGTTGAAACCAAATTTTTTCAAACGCGCGTGCGCCTCGGCGCTGGTCAAACCCTTGACAGACGCATCCAATTGTTTATATAAATTGGTGAGATCGTTTGAATCGCTCATCTTACACTCTCAAATTGATTGTTTTGTTTTGACTGTCGGCAACCACGCAATAAGCATAAGCGCGCCCAGCAACGAAAGGGCCGCGCCAAAATAAAACGGCACGGCCGCGCCGAACGCTTGCCACAATGCCCCGGCGATCACGGACGCGGGGAAACTGATCAAGCTCAGCACGGCGTTATACGTGCCATACGCCGTGCCGCGCAAATTTTCCGGCACGAGATCGGCAACAAGCGCTTTGGTCGTGCCGTAGGCCATGCCGTAATACACGCCATACACCGCATACAATGCAAACACTTGCCACGCCGCATCTGCAACCGCAAAGCCGAGATAGACGACGCCGTACATCAACCAGCCGCCGACAATGATGCGCCGCCGCCCGATGCGATCAGAGAGCGAGCCGGCCGGAATCGAAAGCGCGGCATAAACCAAGTTGAACACGACGAGCATTGCCAACACGCCCAGCACATTCAGCCCCAGGTTCTGGGCGCGCAAAACGAGAAAGGCATCGGACGAGTTGCCGAGCTCAAAGACGCACACAATCAACATCAAGATCATAAACGGCTTGCCCAGCGCTTTGAACGCAAACTGGGGCAAATCGCGCGCGCCGATGATCGGCACATCCCGCGCAATGAGCGTCAGCGCGATCACGGCAAGAAATGCTGGGGCGATGCTCACAAGGACAATCGTGCGAAACGTGGACTCGTGCAGAGCCACAGCCCCGGCTTGCGCGAACCAGACAATGCCGAGCGCAATCAAAATGCCTAACATCGCGCCCGCCGTGTCCGCCGCGCGGCTGATCCCAAATGCGAGGCCGCGTTGCGCCAAGCCCACCGAATCGGCTACGAGCGCGTCACGCGGCGCGGTGCGAATGCCCTTGCCAACGCGATCCGCCCAGCGCGCGCCGGCAACCGCTTCCCAGGTTGACGCAAAATAAAACCAGGGCTTGATCAACGCCGAGAGCGCATAACCCCCAACGGCTAACCATTTGCGCCCCTGCAGTTTATCGGACAGCCAGCCCGAAAAAATTTTCAAGAGACTTGATGTGGTTTCCGCTAAACCTTCAATGACGCCGATCAGGCTGGTTTGCACACCCAGCACATTCGCCAAAAATAACGGCAAGATGTTGATCACCATCTCGCTCGAGATATCCATAAAGAAACTGGTCAAACTCACCGCCCACACATTGCGCGGCATCGCGCGCCAACCCGTTGGGCGTGCATTTCCTGGTGCAACTGTTGCCATGCTTGCCTCAATCCAAATTAACTCGGCGCACCAATCCCGGTGTCAATGTACAACAACTTTTTCGCGAGCCACGCACATGAACCGATCACTGCCGTTCCACTCACCACAGATTTCACCGATTACACGGATTGCTATTTTGGGGAAACCCATGTAATCGGTGAAATTGATCGCGATACTAGTCTTTGGCGATCATGACCTCAGTTGCTTTGATCACCGCGGCAACCTCATCGCCCACTTTCAAGTCCAAGCTTTCGACGGACGTGCGCGTGATCGCGGCGGCAATTTCATTTTTGCCAACCTTGATCACCACTTCCGCCATCACCGTGCCCAGTTTGATTGACTTGATCTTGCCTTTCAATTGATTCCGCGCGCTCAACATGTTCGCCTCCATAAAAAATTGGGATTACGCGACAATCGTGCCGCATAATCCCAATTCTACCACACAATCGGGTTACTGTATCAACCCAGTTGTCATTTTGGATACACCTGCACAAACGCGCCGTCCTTGACCGTAAACACATACACGCGCTGATCCTTCAAATCGCCGTTCGCATCATACGTCACGTGACCAACGAGCGTGGTGAGATCAAGCGCGCGAATCGCATCCGCGACCTTGATCGAATCGAACGTGTTGGCTTTTTTCACACCCTCTGCCAGCACCGCCATTGCCGCGTAACCTGGGACGCTGTACGTGTCCGGGTTACGCGATTCGACCTTTTGATAATCTGCCCACCACGTTTTATCCGCGACAATTTTTGGATCGGGCGAGATCGCGCTGACAAACGCGCCTTCGCTCGCGGGCGCGGCTTCGTCTACAAACGTCGAGTTAAAGCAACCGTCGGAACAAATAAATTTTGCGGCAACCCCCGCGTCGCGCAGTTCGGGTAATAGCACCATGCCTTCGGTTTCATAGCCCGCAAGGAAAACGACATCGGGGTTGGCGTCCTTGATCGCCGGAATGAATTTCGCATAGGTCGTTTGCGCTTCGGGAATTTTTACCGTTGCAACAGGCGTTTGCCCCAACGCTTTGAGCGCATTCGTCACTTGATCGCGCAAACCACTGCCGTATTCGTTATCCGCGTGAACGACGACGATGCGCGTGCCTTTCATTTGCTCGACGATAAATTTCGCCAGCGCGGGACCTTGCGCGGCATCCGTCGCATTGACGCGAAAGAAATTGCGATAGCCCTGCTTGGTCAGCGAGACTTCGGACGCGGTGGGCGTAATGACGACGAGCGGCAAGTCTTTGTAGATTTGCATCGCGGCAAGCGTTTGTCCGCTGTTCAAATGTCCAACGACGCCGATCACTTTTTTGCCCTGCTTGATCTGGCTGGCGATCTCTTGCGCCTGTTGCTTCGCGGTTCCATCGTCCGCCGTATCGTCCAACCCGTTGACCGTGACCTTGTAGCCAAGCAAGCCACCCGCGCGATTGATTTGATCCGCCATTGTGCGCACGCCGCCTAGCACGGTTTGTCCGCCATTCGCCTGCCCACCCGACAGCGGCACAACGACGTAGACGAAAACTTCGCCCTTGGTGGGCGTTGCGCCAGAGCAAGCGGTGATGGCGCTGAGTGCGATTAACACCAAAAGTAAAATTGCTTTTTTCATACGTAGCTCCGTGAGATGAGACAAGGGACTAGGGGAAACCTCTTTACCCTAACAATGGCTGGATACTTTCCGCCCACACGCGAATCGCATTCCAATCACGGTGATCGCCTTCCTTCCAAACGCCCAGCGCCACGC
>JBBIUF010000012.1:0-54763 GCA_037440365.1 Chloroflexota bacterium | reverse complement strand
TGAGCCGCCAGGGATTTGAACCCTGAACCTAATGATTAAGAGTCATTTGCTCTGCCAATTGAGCTAGCGGCCCGCTACACTTGCCGAACGGCGCGTATTATACACGATTGGCGCATCTTGGCAAATTTTGCCTTGCCTTGCCATTCATTTGCGATTGCGTCACACCTGTGCTATACTTTTTTTAACCGCCCCCGTAGCTCAAATGGATAGAGCAAAGCACTCCTAACGCTTAGGCTGTGGGTCCAAGTCCCGCCGGGGGCATCCAATCCGCTTAATCGAAAACGCCAAATCTCAACCAGGGGTTTGGCGTTTGTCATTTAGGACGATGCAATCGCCGCTCAAGCAACTCAGGGTTGCCGGTGAACGAGCGTTCGTAGACTTGGTGGTCACCCAACGTCACTCGGCATTCGCAACTTTGCCCTGCTTGTCAAACATTTTAGCAATCTCTTTTACCGTCGTCGCGTCTTCCGGTTTCTTATCGGCGCGAATAAATCCAATGACGCGCGGAAAACGCAGTGCATACCCTGGCTCGTCACCAATTTTGCCCGCGGTGTGAACCGGCGAGCGCGTGATTTCGTCCGCGGTCATCTCAATCACATAGCGCGGTTCGACCCAGACATCTGGCTCCATGACCGCATCCACGCGCGCGTGGCAATGGTTCAGCTGGGTCTTGTCGAGCAGTTCGCGCATCTGCACCCATTCCTCGTCCGAAAAACCCGTGCCGATTTTTGCAATCGTCGCGAACTTGTCTTGCTTGACATCGTACACCGCAACCAGCAACGCACCGATGCCGAACTTGGCGCGCATCCCGCGTCCACGCAAATACCCCACCACCACGCCGTCCACCGAATCGCTTAAATGACCCTGGTAGGATCGCTTGAGCTTGATCCAATTGAAATTGCGCGCCCCGGCTTGATATTTGCTATCCAGCCGTTTTGCCATAATGCCTTCCAAGCCGCCCGTGATCGCCTCCATGAAATATTTTTCAATCGCTTTGGCGTCTTGGGTAACCAAATGCTGTGCAACCTGCACCCGCTCGCCCGGCGCGATGAGCGCGGACAGCGTTTCGTGGCGTTTGCTGTACGGTTGTCCGGTAAAATCCTTGCCGTCAAGGTAAAGCAAATCAAACGCGACGAGGCGCAAGGGAAATTTCACCGTCATGTTTTCAAGATCATATTTACGTTTGCGTTGCATCGTCACTTGGAACGGGTGAAACTCGCCGGTCTCTGGATCATACGCCAACGCCTCGCCTTCGAGAATCGCGGTCTTGGCTTGCACCTGTTTCCGAATGCCCTCGGCAATGTCGGTGAACATCGCCGTCGTCTCTTCGAGGTTGCGCGAAAAAATCCGCACGGTGTCGCCCTGTTTATGCACCTGACACCGAAACCCATCGAACTTGCTTTCAATCGCGCATTTGCCGAGCCGCGTCACAATATCTTCCGCGCTCTTCGCGCGTTCCGCGAGCGCCATCCGCACCGGGTTACCCACGGTCACGGAAATTTTTGCGAGTGCCTCTACGCCTTCGGCTTTGAAAATGCGCGCAACTTGGCCCAGGTCGGAGCAGACATTATACGCGCGCTCGATCGGCGGGCGCAAACTTTTATCACCGGCTTGCGACCAGGAAAGACCTTCCATGACCGTCGGGTCACCAATCCCAAGCCGCAAGCGTCCGAGTGGAATCCGCAAGAGATAGCGCGCCTCGCGTCCTGAAAGTTTTTGCAACAACTCGGCGAGCAAGTCTGTTTTCTGCGCGACCGTGCCTTCGCCGCTCGTCGTCGCAATCGTCATCAAGCGATCATACACTTGGCGCACCGTCAATTTTTTGGCTTCGGCAGGCAACAGTTCTTCGGCCACGACGCCATAATCGCCGCGTTGTTTGTACAGTTTCTTGATCGCGTCACGATCTTGCCCGGTCGCTTTTGCCAGCGCTTCTGCCGCGAGTGCTTCGCCAATCCCAAAGTCAATCGGCTCGTATGCGGGCGCGAGCCGTTCCTGGGTCAGATAGACAATCGGCGCCACGTCTTCTTCCGTCGCATCTTTGAACAAGTCGGCGACAATCGCAGTCATTTCCAACCGTTTGCTCGTCGCCTCAAGTTTGGCAAGATAGTCCACCAATTTCGCAAAACGCATTCCGCCTCCTACCTCATGTCTTGCTTAACTGCGGATCAACCCGGCTTCCGCTCGATGCCGCTTCTGCCATACGCGTCTCCGCATCGCCGCGCGCATTTTGCCGCACTTGGAAAAACTCGGAACTGGCTTCGGCGGCGCGGTTCGTCGCGCGCAATAGCAAAGCCAGGTTGAGATGCGCGATAAACGAAAATGGATCGAGCGCGATGGCGCGGCGATACGCGGCTTCGGCTTCGGCGCGCTTGCCGCGCGCTTGCAACGCCACACCGAGATCGTTTTGCGCGCCGATGTTCGTCGAGTCAAGCCGCATGGTTTCCTGATATAACGCAATCGCGCGATCCACTTGGCCGCGCGCGTGCCATTGGCGTGCCAGCGCATACCGCGCATCCGAATCCATCGTATCCGCGGCAACCCGCTGAGTGAGTTCATCCAGCGACAAGGCGCTCAAATTTTGCTTTGGCGTTGACTCGCTTGGTGCCGAGTCCGCTGTCAGCGCAATTTGCGATAACGTTTCAAAGGTATCGTTGGCTGAAACATAATCGTGTGGCGCCGACACGCGCGGCGCTGGCACAAGCGGCGCCGGTGGTTGCAATTCATTTGCCACTGGCACAGCAGAAGGTTGCGATGTCGGCGCGCGATTCCCAGTTTGATCCAACTCGGTCATTTGTTCCGGTGCAATTTTTTTCAACACGTCGGCAACAGCCGTTGGCAATTTGTAATTTGATTCCGCCCAGGGCACGCCGGTGAACGTCGAAATTTTTTGCGCGAGATCGGTCATTTCGCTTTGCGTGCCTTGCCAATTCAACGGAATCCGTTGATCGGCGCGCGTCACCGCGCTGACCGACCAGACATTCATCTCGCGCGATTTGGTCCCGGCGCGCGCTGATTGAAGTTGAATCGCCGTCAACTCGCTAAATGCCACGGTGATTGTGCCAGTGGGTATGCCGATCCATTGCTTGGTCTGGGTTAGCGTGCGTGTCCCGCGATCCAGCGTGATCGTCGTCGTCATCAGCGCGTTGAGCAACGCTGAAACAATCGGCAGTAACACAAAGACGCCAACGACAATCAGCGTCAGCCAATCCACTTCGCCGCCGTTTGAGATCAAAATAAATCCCAGCACCACCACCAACCAAATCACACCACCCGCCGCACCAACGAGCCGGGACACGACCGAAGCCGACAAGGTCAACCGCCCGTTCGTCGCATCCTCTTGTATCCGCAAAGCCGCCATAAGTTTCTCCTCTCGCCGGTTGCATTATAGCACACACCGCGCCGCACTTGAAGCAGTTTGACAAATCTTGCGCGTTCTCCTATTATGCCACCGTCATGCAAAATAATTTCCAGTCGTTGATTTTGGCTTCCACTTCGCCGCGCCGGCGCGAACTGATTACCTTGTTCGGGCTGGCGTTCCAATTTATTGCCGCCGACATTGACGAGACACCGCGCGCGAACGAAACGCCCGCCGACCTGGTTCAGCGCCTAAGCCGCGCCAAAGCGCAAGCCGGCGCGCACGCAAACGGCAACGCCAACGCGATTGTGATCGGGTGTGATACGATCGTCGCTTTTGATAGCACGATTCTCGGCAAGCCGCGTGACGCGGCAGAGGCAACGCGCATGTTAGCGCAATTACGCGGACAGCCGCACACTGTTTTTTCCGGCATCACCGTCGCGCAAGACGCGCGCACCTTGACCCAGGTTGCCACAACCACCGTTACCATGCGCGCGTATCGCGACGCCGAAATCGCCGCGTATGTCGCCACCGGCGATCCGCTCGACAAGGCGGCGGCATACGCCATCCAGCACGCAACGTTTCATCCGGTTGAACGCCTTGACGGGTGTCACGCCAACGTCATGGGTTTGCCACTCTGCCATCTATATCATGCGCTCGGCGCATTCGGCGTTACGCTTGCCGAGCCAGATCGTGCGTGCCAAACGCATCTCAACATCGTTTGCCCAGTTGCCCGAGAAATTCTCAAGCAGAACGCGGAAGGCAGAAAACCCTAGTCAGTCTTCCGCGCTCTGCCATTTGTTTTCTGCTGTCTGCGTTCTACATTCTGGTTACTATCCATGGACATTCTCTCCACACTCAACCCCGCGCAACGCCAAGCCGTCGAACTCGTCAACGGGCCAAATCTGGTGCTTGCCGGACCTGGCTCGGGTAAAACACGCGTCCTCACGCATCGGGTCGCATATTTGATCCACGCGCAACAGATCGCGCCGTATCATATCCTGGCGGTCACGTTCACCAACAAGGCGGCGCGCGAGATGCGCGAGCGGTTGGTGCAACTCGTCGGCGAGACAGCGGCGCAAGATTTGACCATCGGCACATTCCACGCGACCTGCGCGCGCTTTTTGCGGCGCGACGGCGAGCGCGTGGGCTTGGGACGCGGTTTTGTCATTTACGATGATGACGATCAAACCGCGTTGATCAAACAAATCCTCAAAGAGCAAAATCTTGACGATAAGATCTATCGCCCCGGCGCGGTTTTGGGCGCGATCGGCAAAGCCAAAAACGAATTGATTCCACCGGAAAAATACGTGCCGCCGTCGTATTGGCACGAGGCGATTGCGCGCGTATATAAACGCTATCAATTGCTCTTGCTCGAAAACAATGCCGCCGATTTTGACGATCTGCTGACGATGACGGTGCGCCTGTTGCGCGAAAACCAGGACGTGCTAGAACGCTATCAGAATCGGTACCTGTATTTGCACGTGGACGAATTTCAAGACACAAACATCGCGCAATATACGATGATGAAATTGCTTGCCGACAAACAGCAGAATTTATTTTGCGTCGGCGATGAAGACCAATCCATCTATCTTTTTCGCGGCGCGGACTATCGCAACGTCTTGCGCTTTAGCGACGACTTTCCGAACGCGCGCGTAACGTTGCTGGAGCAAAACTATCGCTCGACGCAAACAATTCTCGACGTGGCGCAAGCAATCATTCGCAAGAACCACTCGCGGCATGACAAGAAATTGTGGACCGAAAATTCGCACGGCATGCCCATCACGCTCGTCGAAACCTACGACCAGGACGAGGAAGCGCAATTCGTCGTGGACGAGATCGCCAAGCTGGGACGCGCGGGGTACAAACCTGGTGATTGCGCCGTGTTCTATCGCACCAACGCGCAATCACGCACGCTGGAAGCGGCGTTCACGCGGCGCGGGATGCCGTACCAACTCATCGGCGCCATGCGTTTCTATCAACGCCGCGAGGTCAAAGATTTGCTTGCGTACTTGCGCCTCATCGCCAACCCCAACGACAGCGTCGCGTTTAACCGCGTGCTCAATGTACCCACCCGCGGCATCGGCAAGACGACGATGGACAATCTAGCCCAATGGGCAGAGAAACTCGGCGCATCGCCGTATGCAATTTTGCAATTATTGCGCGAACAGTCCGACCCGGATCACAAAACGGCGGCAGAAAAATCGCCCTTGCCTACCGATGCGTTCGACAACCGCGCGCGCAAAGCGCTCGTTGCTTTTGTCAGTTTGCTCGATGAATTGATCGTCGCGCATCAGGATAAAAAATTAACAGAACTGCTCAACTTGGTTTTGCTAAAAATTGGTTACGAAAAATTTATCCGCGACGGCACAACCGAAGGTGACGATCGTTGGGATAATGTGGTAGAATTGGGACAAGCGACGAGCAAGTATTCCAGCGCCGCGGCAGTTGACACCTTGCCGCAATTTTTGGAAGAAGCCGCGCTCGTCGCGGATGTGGATTCAATGAAGGAAACGGCGAACGCGCCCACGCTGATGACCTTGCACACCGCCAAAGGTTTGGAATTTCGCGCCGTGTTTATGGTCGGTATGGAAGAGGGTTTATTCCCGCACTCGCGTTCCAAGGACGACCCAGCCCAGATGGAGGAAGAACGCCGCTTGTGTTACGTCGGCATCACGCGCGCCAAGGAACGCTTGTATCTGCTCCGCGCCTTTCGCCGCGCGCTCTACGGCGCATCCGAGCCGAGCGAGCCGTCGCGTTATCTCGCCGAAATTCCGCGCGAGTTGATTGCCAAGCCGAGTCAGTCATCCAGCGCAAGCCGATCAACCTACAGCGCGAGCAATGCCCGTCCATCGTTCAATGATTATCGGCGCACGAGCGCCAGCCCGCCTGCCCACGCCGCAAGCAAGCCACAACCCAAACGCAAAGAAAAAAATTACGATTACGATTTCGATTTTGACGATGACGAACGCCCATTGGATACTGAGCCAGTCCGCGACTTTGACTTTGACGACGCGCCGCGCTCAAACACCAAGCCGCGCGCCCGCGATCTCGATCTGGACAATGAGGACGAAATCAAGCCAGCGGTCAAGTCGCGCCGACCTGCCACGCCGACATCCAGCGCGCCCGCGCGACCACTCAAGCCACGTCCGCCCGCCGACACGCAATTTCACGCGGGCGATAAGGTGACGCACCCCACATTTGGCAACGGCACCGTGATCGCGAGCAAACTGTCCGGCATTGACGAAGAAGTGCAGATTGCGTTTGACGGCGGCGGCATCAAACGGTTGATTGCCCAGTTTGCCAATTTGAAAAAAAGATAGCCGAGACGCGCAACCAGGCGCGGTTTATTGCGTCACAAACAGATCCAACATGATCAAGCAAACTCATTTAACCAGGCAATTTTTAACGGCAAGCACTGCCGTCGCCATGCTGTTTCTGTTTGCATTGACCCCATGGCTTGGATTAGCCCCGCTTAAAACCGTCGCATACATTGCCCTCCTCATTGTCAGTTTTATTTACACAACCATCATCAATGAGCTCGCCCTCCGCACTGGTTGGATGCGCCTCGCGCCGGTGATTGTTCCGCTCAACGTGCTGTTGGTTAGCCTGGGCTTGGCACTCTTGTATGCTACCGCGCCCTCAACCTGGGTGATCTATCTCGTCGTCCCGATCTTTACCGCTTTATTATGCAATTCAACCTGGAGCTATATCAGCGGCGCGTTATCCAGCCTCGCATACCTCTGCGTCGTCGCCCTCACCGATAATTTTGGCATTTACCCCGCCGAACATTTTGCCGCCGCGGCGATCATCCTCGCGTTTACACAATTCAGCGTCATGCTAACCAATATGGTGCGCCGCCAACAACTGATTGCGGAGACCCACTTGGCAGAACGCCTCGCCGCCGAAACCAAACTGCGCGAAAGCGAGGAACAATTTCGCCGCCTCACCGAACACGCGCAAGACTTGATCCATCGTTATCGTTTGCAACCATCCCCCGGCTTTGAATATGTCAGTCCCTCGGCGCTTCGCCTCACCGGTTTTACACCCGAAGAATTTTACGCCGATCCCCAATTGATGTTCAAATGTATCCACCCCGATGATCTAGTCCACGTGCGCGCCATCGTCCAGAATAATACGGTCGATCGCAATCCGCTCATCGCGCGGTGGATCCGCAAAGACAAGCGCATCGTTTGGTTTGAACAACTCAACGTGCCGATCACTGATCCCAACGGCAAGTTGATTGCGCTTGAAGCCGTCACCCGCGACGTGACTGAAACGATGCGCGTGGAAGCAACCTTGCGCGAACAGATCGCCGCCCAGCAAACCATCGCCGAAATCATACAGGCGATCAATTCTAAATCGAGTTTGGCGGAACGGCTCTATCTGCTCGTCGAGCGCTGTGTCGCGCACCTGCACGCTGACATCGGCGCGGTCAATCTCCTCGATCCAGAATTGCACACACTCAATCCCTTTGTCCAATACGGCACACGCGATCCCGCTTTTTTGCGCGCCGCGCCATTGCAGGTGGGGCAAGGACTCTCCGGTTGGATCGCGCAAAATGTCACCCCGCTTGCCATTCCCAACGTCTTGGCGGATCCGCGTTGGGTGCGCTCCACCGCGTCAGACGCCGAGGGCTTTGCATCGTATCTGGGCGCACCTTTGCAAATTCAAGGTCAAGTGATCGGCGTTTTGGATATTGCCACACGAACGCCGTACGAATTTTTGCCCAGCCAGATCGAATTTCTCACCACCCTGGCAGGGCAAGCCGCGCTGGCAATTCACAACGCGCGCCTACTCGAATCCGCGCAAACCCAAGCCAATTATCTGGCACAGTTGAACGATATTACACGCGCCGCCCTCGCCGCATCTGGCTTGCCCGAAATGTTGCAAATGCTGGCGGATCGCTTGGGCGAGTTGTTCAACGCCGACGGCAGTTACATTACGCTATGGGATGAGGCGCGCCAACGCACCGTCCCCAGCGCGGCGTATGGACATTTACGCGGCACGTACCCATCCGTCCAAATCAAACCCGGGCAACTCACCATGACCGCAAGCGTGTTACGCGCCACACATGCGCTTGCCGCCGACGACACCTACAACACGCCGTATATGAGCAGTGAGATTGCCCAAATGTTTACCTCGCGCGCCATCCTGGGTTTACCCCTGATTGCGGGCGACCAAAAATTGGGCGCGGCGTTGATCGGGTTTGACCAGCCGCATCACTTTACCGTCGCTGAAATTGCGCGCGGCGAACAGATTGCGGTTCAGATTGCGCTCGCCATTGCCAAAGCCAAACTCAATGCGCAAACGGAACAACGCGCGGCGCAATTATCCACGCTAAATGAAATTGGACACGCCGTGTCCACACAATCCAATGTAGACAGCGTGCTCCAAGTCATCTATCGACAGACCCAGCGCGTGTTACCGCTCGATGCCTTTACCGTGTGCCTCTATGATGCAAAGTCACAACAGATTTCGTATCCGTTGGTGTATGATGAAGGCATTCGCTACGACACTGCCGCCCAGCCGCTTTTAAGCGAAACGCCTCTGGCAAAAACCATTCAAACCGGCATATCGCAATTCATCAACCGCACCCTCGATGAAATCACTGCCATCAAACCACGCAACCCGTTCGGCAACACCGATAAAATCTCCGCCTCGTTATTGTTCGCGCCCTTGCGCGTCAGCGATCGCATCATCGGCGCGCTCTCCGTGCAAAGTTATCAATTCGACGCGTATACGCGAGAACACTTGGCCTTGTTCACCGGCATCGCCGACCAGGTCGCAATCGCAATTGAAAATGCCCGGCTCTTTGATACCGCGCACCAACACGCCGCCGAACTAGAAGCCGTGCGCCAAGCCAGCTTGCAACTCACCGCGCAACTCGATCTGCCCACCGTGCTGAATGATATTCTCGCTAGCGCACTCCGCCTGACCAAGGAGGCGTCCAACGCTCACATTTTTTTATACCACGATAACCGCTTGACCTTTGGCGCGGCGCTCTGGCAAGATGGCCGCCGTGACAAGCCCTGGTCGCAACCGCGCGAGCAGGGCTTGACCTACACCGTCGCGCGCACCGGTCAATTGGTGGTTGTTCCCGACATGCAAGCACACCCGTTATACGTAAATGCACCAACCCGCTGGGATGGCGCGATCCTGGGATTGCCGCTCAAAATTGGCGCGCGGGTGGTTGGCGTGATGAACGTGGCATACACCCAGCCACACCCGATCGCGGAAACTGAACTGCGCGTCATCCAGTTGCTTGCCGACCAAGCCGCCATTGCCATTGAAAATGCGCGCCTGTTTGAAGCGACCACCCGCAACGCCGAACACCTCGCCGTCTTGAATACCGCCGCGATCCGCGTGCAACAATTATTGAACCCGCAAGAGATCTTTCGCGCCGCGTGCGACGAATTGCGCCGCCTGGCAAGTTTTGCCAGCGTCCTACTCTTGGACGACACCGAGAATCTGCGGCACATCCATACCTCGATGAGCCAAGCTCAACTCATTGACTATGAAGCAGTCTTTGGGCGCGAGCATCCCATCGAGCTAAGCCTACCCGTCACATTAATATCCGAGTGGCACGCTCTTCAAGCCGGGGAAACCCTGATCAGCAATATCCTGCCGCAAGTGCTTGCCACGCTCACGTCAGACAGCCGCGCAATCGCCCATTGGATCGCGGCGCAGTTCGATTACCAGCCCGTGTTACTCGCGCCCCTGACCCGCGCCAACCAAACCATCGGGGTCATGGTCTTGATGGGAAAACTGTGGGACGTGTCCGACGTGCCAACGGTCGCGCTCTTTGCGCGTCAGGTTTCCGCCGCGCTGGAAAATGCGCGCCTCTTGGAATCCGCCCAACAATCCGCCCTCGAACAAGCCACGCTCAGCGAAATTGCGCGCGCGCTCAACGCCACGCTCAATGTGCGCGACGCATTCCCTGCCATTGTATCCGGCATCCGCACGCTCACCCAAGCCGAACGCATCAGTCTGGCTTTGATCGATGATACCGGCGAACAATTCACGATGGTTGCACTCGACCAACCGCGCCCGGAATTGAGCCAAGGCACTAGTATGCCCCTCACCGCAACGAGCGCCGCCGATGATGTCCTCGCTGGTCGTGTGCATCTCACGCCCGACCTTTTCGCCGAATATGATTTTATCGGCGAGCGCGCGCTCTATGACGCGGGCTTTCGCTCGCGCGTCAATCTGCCCCTGGTCGTCGGCGATCACGCGATCGGCGCGCTCAACCTCGTTAGTTCCGCATTGGCTAAATTCACACCCGCGCAGTTTCCGCTCCTGTTGCAAATTGCCAACGCCATTGCGATTGCCATCGAAAACACGCGGCTGTTTGAAGCCGAGCAAACTCGCCGCGCCGAGCTTGCCACACTCTACGATCTGTCGCGCAATCTGGCCGCCGCCACCAACGAAGAAAGCATTCTCACCCAAGTCGCTGCTTCCGCCGTCGCTTCCATCCACACCACCTTTGCGCGCGTCGCGCTGATCCAAGACAATCAACTCGTCATTCGCGCCGCGCATCCGGTTCGCTTATTGGACTGCGATATGCAAATTGGCTATCACGCACCGTTGAGCCGCTATCCCTTGTGCGAACGCGTGATCGAAACAGATCAAGCCGCCGTGGTGTATCAAAACGATCCCGGCATTGCCAATACCGCATCCAGCGAATTGTTCCTCGGCATTGCCCAAACCTTGTTCCTCATTCCCCTGCGCGTGGACAATCGCGCGCTCGGTTTGTTGATGCTCGGCGAACGCCGCCACACTCAGCGCGAACCATTCAGCATGGAAAAAATCCGCCTCGCGCGCAACTTGAGCGATCAAGCCGCCAGCGCGTTGCGCCGCACAGAATTGTTTAGCGAATTGGAAAACGCCTATTTACAAACCGTGCTTGCGCTAGCCAATGCGGTGGATGCCAAAGATACTGAAACCGGCAATCATTCACAACGCCTGGCAGAACTCGCGCTTGCGGTCGGCAAAGAATTGAATCTCGATGCGCGCACACTGGAAGATTTGCGTTACGGCGCGATCTTGCATGACATTGGCAAGATCGGCGTGCCTGATGCCATTCTGCTCAAACCCGCCGCACTCGACGCAAACGAGTGGAGCAAGATGCGCCAGCATCCCACCATCGGCGCGCAAATTTTAGCGCCGCTCGCGCGACTCACCGGTGCGGCAACCATCGTGCGGCATCATCACGAAAGATATGACGGCACGGGCTATCCCGATCAACTTGCCGGAGAAGCCATCCCCATCGGCGCGCGCATTCTGACCATCGTGGATGCATATGGCGCGATCATGGACAAACGCATCTATAAAGAAGAGCGCTCCGCCGCGGACGCCGCCGCGGAATTGCAACGCTGTGCCGGGGCGCAATTCGATCCGCAGATCGTTCACGTGTTTTTGCGCCTCATCGCCCAAACCGAACGTGCGCCGGAGCGCGCAACATGAAGCCAATCGGTAGCCCCAGACGCCCCAAACAAATCTGGCAACAGCCCAGCATTTGGCAAGCGATGGTCCTCATTGCCATCCCCATCGCTGTGATCGTAACGCTCGTGCTTCCGCTAACGCCAACGGCACGCCTCAAGCTCTTGATCCTCGCCGCAACCGCCGGGGGCTACTCGGCGTTGATCCTCGCGCCCGTCTTGCCCAACCGCAAATCAATTGCCGAAATTGCGCCGCTGACGTTAATGGCATTTGGACATGCCCTGTTCATCACCACGGTCACCGTCGTCCTTGCCGATACCATGCCGATGATCGCCGTGTTTCAGGTGGTTGCCATCATTGCGATTGCGGCCCAGGGCGGCATCCGGATCGCCATGTGGTCAGCTTTGCTCGCCACCTTTGGCACGTTCAGCGCTTTTGCCGCCACCGGCATTCTAGCGGCGCAAACGCCGAGTGGCATCGCGCTGATCGGCGCATTTTTCATCATCGCATTTCTCGCCGGCGCACTGGCGCAATCGGCCAACCAAAATGCCAGCGAATTTGAAAACGTCGTCACGCATAGCCAAGAAACTATTTTGATTTTCGATGCGAACACGCACATTGACTATATCAATGCGGCGGGGCTAACGCTCACCGGCTATGCCCTCGAAGAAATCCTGGGGCGGTCGTTCTTTGATTTCGTCGCCAACCCGGATGCTAACGCCGCGCGCAGTGCCTGGGAACGCTTACGCGTGCATCCTACCGCCGATCAAGTCTTCACCGTTCACGTCACGGTAAAAAATGACGTCCGCCGCACGCTCGCCGTTTCGGTGACCCCGCTCGCGGACACGCCCAACCGGTTTTTGGCGATCGCGCGCGATATTACCGCGCAAGAAACGGAACGCGCCGAGCATGAGCGCCGCGACCGTGAATTAAACGCCGAGCGCGCCGTCGCCATCGCCGTCAGTCAAACGCTGGAACTGGAGCGCGTCTTGACATTGGCGCTGGAGCAAACCCTCGTCGCATTACAAGGTGCCGCCGGGGCGATCTATCTTGCCGACGCGGCAGAAACCACCCTGACACTCGCCGTTCAACGCAACCTGCCGCCGCAGCAAGTGGATCGGCTCAGGCACTATAAATTTGGTGAAGGCCTCCCCGGTGCCGCCGCCGCGCATCGGCACGCCGAGTTAATTGAGAATATGGGCGCGGACTCGCGCACCCGGATCGCCGTGCCTGCCGCGCAAACCATCGCGCACGTGAGCGTGCCCCTGATCACCCAGGATCACATCGCGGGCGTACTCAGCATCAACAGCCACAATCAACGCACCTTCACTTCCACCGATTTGGATCTGCTCGGCACTATCGCGGCGACGGTTGCCGTCGCGATTGATCACGCACGCTTGTTTGAAACGCTTGAACAGCGCGTCGCCGAACGCACCGCCGAACTCGCCGCGCTGAATCGGTTAGCCGCGGCTGTCAACCAATCGCTCGACCTCGATACGATTCTGAATGCCGCGCTCACTGAATTGATCGAAACCTTACACGTGCGCGGCGGCTGGGTGCGGTTGCTCAACCCCCAGGATGAGACACTCGTATTGCGCGCGGAAAAAGGACGCGACCTCGACCTACCCATATCGGATCGCGCGATCAAGCCTGGCGAAGGGTTGAGCGGCCGCGTGTACCTCGCCGGTAAACCGCTCGCAGTCAACGTCGCGGAATCCGATTTGACGAATCGCGCGCAATCGCTCGCACAAGGCTATCGCGCTATGATGGCGACCCCGCTCTGGATCGAAAATAAAATTGTCGGCGTGCTGGGCTTGACCAGCGACGAACGCGATCGGTTTGGGGAAACCGAATTGCGCTGGCTTGGCGCGATTGGCAATACCATCGCCGTCGCCATCCACAACGTCCAGTTATTTCAAGCGACCCAACACCAAGTCCGGCAACTCGCGGCACTGCGCGAGATTGATCACGTCACCAATTCGCTCTTGGAACTCGAGCCGCTCATGTCAACCATGTTGCGCCGACTGGCTGAACTAGTCCCGTATGACAACGCGGCAGTACTTTTGCTCGACGGCACGAATTTGCGCACGGTTGCCGCGTACGGACGCGACCAAGCCGCGTTGATGCACGTGACGTTCAACACAACCCACAACGCCATCTTTCAAAACATGGCGCGCACACGCGCCGCCGTCATTCTTCACGACGTGCGCGCCGACCCAGCCTGGGTTACGGCCGCGGGCATGGAATTTGGGCGGGCGTGGTTAGGCGCACCTTTGATTGCACGCGACGAGGTGATCGGCCAAATCGGCGTATTCAATGCGACGCCCGGCGGATTTACGTCGGAACACAGCGCGCTCTTGCTCGCGTTTGCCGATCATGCGGCGGTGACCATTGCGAACGCGCGCCTGCGCGCCGAGTTGCACGAGCAAGCCCGCCGCGATAGTTTGACCTCGGTCTTGAATCACGGCACGTTCATCACCGAATTGCGCGCGGCATACGCGGACGCCCAAGCCCAGGGACAACCGCTCGCGCTCATTATGCTCGACCTCGATAATTTCAAACAGTATAACGATCGCTACGGTCATGTTGTCGGCGATATGGTGCTGGTGGTGACCACCCAAGCCATTCGCGCGCATATCAAGCAAACGGATTTTGTGGGGCGCTGGGGCGGCGAAGAATTTGCGATTGCTCTGCCGGGCGCTGACATCACACTCGCGCAATTGATCGCTACGCGGATTCGCACTACGCTGGCTGAAACCCCCGTTGTGGATCGGCACAATCAAGCCATTCCATCACCCACCGCCAGTCAAGGCATTGCCGCCCTGTGCGCCTCGACGGGCAATGTGGACGATCTGATCGAACGCGCCGACCGCGCGCTCTACGTTGCCAAACGACATGGCAAGGATCAGGTCGCGCTAGCGGCAGAAAAATAAAAAACAGGCGGCAGATTCTTGCCACCTGTTTTTTTATTTTTCCAGGCCATCGCTTACGCTTTAGCAAATCGCTCCACTAATTCGCGCACAAACACCATCCCCTCGAAATAATCCGCGAGACGCACACTTTCATCCGGCGCATGCGCGCGCGAATCATACCAACCACAGCCCGCGCTCACCGCGGGAATGTTCAACGCCTGGCACAATGGATACATTGGACCGCTCCCCGCCGAGGTGGGATAGATCACCGGCGGATGCGGATAGACCGCGGCGAGCGCATCCATTGCCGCGCGCACAATCGCGGAATCCAACGCCGAGCGCGCAACCTCCTCGCCCGTCTCCGTTAGAATCACGTCAATCTCATCGAACCCGCGCCGCGCGAGATGTTGTTTCAGCAAATCCACTACCAGGTCGGGCGACAAGTTCGGCACCAGTCGAAAATCAATTTTCGCAAACGCATGATTCGGCAAAACAGTTTTCGATCCTTCGCCGATATAGCCAGAGTACAAACCGCAAATCGTGCAGGTCGGCTCGTACAAATACTTGGTCAGCAATTCGATGCCGGAGAGATCACGGATGAACTTGGGGATCGCGTAATCGGCTTTGGTTTTCGCTTCGTCGAACGGAATCGTTTTGAGCGCGTCAATTTCAGCGGGTGTGGGCGCGCGCACATGGCTCGCGTAATCGTCAATCAAAATGTGATCGTCGGCATCTTTGAGCGTGGCAAGCGCCCAGGTCAAGCGCCAAGCCGGGTCCGGCACAATCGCCGCAAGCGATGAGTGCAAATCGCGCGCCGCGCCGTGCGCGTGCAATTCCACATAGACAATGCCTTTCAACCCGCAATAGATCGTCGGGCGTTCGTTAATGTCTTTGCCGCCAAATTCCCACAGACAGCCATCCGCGCCTTCCAGCAAGGCACGGTTCTCGGCGACGAATTGCGGCAGATGCACACTGCCAATTTCTTCTTCCCCTTCGATGACAAAACGAATTTTCAATGGCAATGCGCCAAACACCGCCCGGTAGGCTTCGAGGGCTTGGATGCGGCACATCAGATCGCCTTTGTTGTCCGAGACGCCGCGCGCAAATAATTTGCCATCGCGAATTTCCGCCGCCCAGGGATCACTGTGCCACAGGTCCAGCGGCTCGGCGGGTTGCACATCATAATGATCATAGATCATCAGCGTGCGCGCGCCGCTCCCGATTTCGGCGACGATCACTGGCGCGCCATCGCCAACCGGGATCAGCCGCACGTCTGCGCCGAGTTGGCGGAGCCGCGCCATCACCTTGTCCGCCATTTCGCGCATGCCGAGGTTTTGCGCGGCCACGCTTGGTTGCCGACAAAAATCTTGCAGTTCCGCGGTAAAGCGTTCGCGGTTTGCTTGAATGTACGCTTGAAACGAATCCATTGCTCCTCCTTGAGAATGACGCGATTCGAAATGCAAAATACGTTCGCCGCGTATTTACGCTTGGCTCGGTTTTAGATATTTTTCAAAAAAGGTCAGTATGCGCCCAATTCTTCCAGCCGATCATCGTCAATGCCGAAATAGTGCGCGATCTCGTGCCGCAACGTGCGCCCCACGCACTCGCGCGCTTGAGCGACGCTCGCGCAATCGGCGAGGATTGCGTCACGATAAAGATGGATCGTGTCAGGCGGGACGAGCCCGTAACTGGTGGTGCGCGCGGTCAGCGGAATCCCGTTGTAAAAGCCCAGCAATTCGTACGGATCATCCAGCCCAACCTGGTCGAGGGTATCCTCATCCGCCAATGCTTCGACGATGATCGCGACATTGGCAATCTGCGCAGAAATCTCACGCGGCAATGCATCAAGCGCTTGCGCGACAAGACGTTCAAACAATTCTGGATTCATCGGCACGCATTATAGCATGAAACACCACTAGGCGATCAAACGCTTGACCATGTGCCAGAGCGACCAATCTGTGATATAGTTGTCCTCATCTTAGACAAGGAGGCAGACGATGAACGGCAAAATTATTCCGAGCGAAACCTTGACCTGGACACCGCACCCCAATCCGAACCATGTCGGCGTCACGATGCAAACACCGGTTGACGCGCAAACCAATCCGCTCGCAACGGTGCATCGCGTTCGCATTACGCCCGGCGGCGCGATTGTGCCGCACATTCACGAGCATAGCGCGGAGACGTTTGTCATCGTGGCAGGACATGCGCTCTGCACCATGGGTGATGCCACCAGCGAGTTTCAACCGGGCAGTACGGGTTATGCGCCAGCGGGCATTCGGCACGGCTTGAAAAATATCGGCGAGGATACGGTAGAACTGGTGACAGTCTTTACGCCGCCAACATAAATCGCGTGATGATCCCAGGTCATTTTAATTTGATCGGTTTGCTGGAGTGTTTATGCACCGCATCATTACCCTGACCACCGATTTCGGCTTGAGCGATGGCTATGTTGGAACGATGAAAGGCGTCATTCTTGGCATCAATCCCAATGTCACCCTGGTAGACCTTACGCACGAGATTGCGCCGCAGAACATTGAGCAAGGCGCATTTTTGTTTGCCACCGCCGCGCGCTATTTTCCGGCAAACGCAATTCACCTCGTCGTCGTTGATCCCGGCGTTGGAAGCGCGCGTCGCCCCATTGCGATTCAGTGCGGCGAAACCATTTTCATCGCGCCGGATAACGGCGTGTTGACGTTCGCCGTCAGCCAACAACCGCTCCCGCTCAACGCAATCCATCTCAATCGCCCGAAATTTTTTCTGCCGCAGGTATCGCAGACATTTCATGGGCGCGATGTGTTTGCGCCGGTTGCCGCGCACCTTGCGCTCGGCGTACCGCTGGACGCGCTCGGCGAGCCCATTGACGATTGGGTAAGGTTGCCCACAGAGGCAACAGCGCGCCGCGCCGGAAAGGTAATTACGGGACGCGTCATTCACATCGATCATTTTGGTAACATCATCACGAATATCGGCGAAGCGTTATTTCAAGGCGCAGATCGCGCGCGCATCACGGTGACGATCCGCGCGCGCGTCCTACACGGCATTCACGCAACCTATGCCAGCGTTGCCCCCGGCGAATTAATCGCGCTCATCAGTAGTACCGGCACGCTCGAAGTGGCTGTCCGTAATGGGAACGCGGCGCAAACGCTTCATATTGGCATTGGCGATGAAATTTTGGCAAGTTCTTGACAAGCGGAATATCTTGTGGTAGAATTCTGGCACTCTTGAGTTGAGAGTGCTAATTCAAGAAAGCGACTGATTTTATGGCAGATTTGACGGAACGACAGGATAAATTGCTCGCCTTTGTCGTGCAAGAATATGTCGAAACCGCGCAACCCGTTGGTTCGGAAACGCTCCGCCAGCGCGGATTGGGCGTCAGTTCGGCAACGATTCGCAATGAGCTTGCCATACTCGAAGAACTTGGCTATCTCACGCATCCACATACCTCGGCTGGGCGCACCCCAACCGAAAAGGGTTATCGTTATTTCGTCGAAACATTGATGGAAGAGTTTGAGTTGCCCGCCGTAGATCAACGCATGATTCGCCACCAATTCCATCAAGTAACTCTGGATGTGGATCAGTGGATGCGGCTGGCGGCGGCAGTGCTGGCGCACGCCTCGCACAACACGGCGCTCGTGACCGCGCCGCAATCATCAAACTGCCGATTCAAACATTTACAGTTGATCGCGATCAATGAACAAGTGGCTCTGCTCGTACTGGTCTTGCAAGAAGGCACCGTCAAGCAACAGATGATTGCGCTGAGCCAAGCAGTTCCACAAGACGAACTCACCGCGTTTTCAAATCGGCTGAACGATCATTTTGCTGGCTTGAGCGTCGAACAAATGCGCCTGCAAGCGTTAGCGCTCTCCGTGTTTGAAACCGGTATCGTACGGATCGTGATTGAACTAATGCGGCAAATTGATTTGCGCTCGTCGCACGATATCTACCGCGACGGCATTATGGACATTTTGCGCCAGCCGGAATTTTCGGCGAGCGAACGGATGCAAGCATTGCTGGAAATGTTAGAGCAACGCACAATGCTCGAGGCCATGCTCAGCGATCTCGCGCCGGATCGCGGCATCCAAGTGATCATCGGCGGCGAAAGCCAGCGCGATGAAATGAACGACTATAGCATGGTGCTGGCGCGCTACGGCTTGCCCGGTGAAGCCAGCGGCGTGGTCGGCGTACTGGGACCGGTGCGGATGCACTATCCGCGCACGATTGGCGCGGTGCGGTACGTCTCTAGTTTGCTCAACGATCTCATGGGACGTATGTACGGCAGATAAATTCGGCGCGAAGAACGACCAGCGCACAAACAATTTTTCAGTTTGACCGCTTAACTTTATCATTGCGGAGGATGGCATGACCGATGAAGTAAAACCCGACACGCAACCCGAAGAATTGAATCCTGAAATGCCGGGCGATGTCGCGGAATTAAAAAAACTTTTGACGGAAGAGCGCGCGCGCGGCGCCGAGTATCTCGACAACTGGCGGCGCGCGGCGGCAGATTTTTCCAATTACAAGAAACGCCAGGAAAAAGACACGGGTGAAATGACCAAATTCGCCAATAGCATGTTGATCGCGCGGCTCTTGCCGGTGCTTGACGATTTTGATCGCGCGTTTCAAACACTTCCCGAAAATTTGCGCGGGCTGACCTGGATTGACGGCATGATGCTCATTTCGCGCAAGATGAGCGCGGCGCTGGAAGCCGAAGGGCTCAAACCGATTGACGCGCTGAACAAACCGTTTGATCCAAACTTGCACGAAGCAGTGATCCATGAAGAAACCGATCAACATGAAGATGGCATCGTGATCGCCGAATTGCAAAAAGGGTATAAACTGAACGAGCGCGTCCTGCGCCCGACTATGGTCAAAGTCGCAAAGCAGAAATAATCGGCAAGACAACGCATGTCAAGTAAGCTGAAACATAAAATGAAAAAAATAAGGAGTCATTGAAAATGGCTACAAAATCGAAAATTGTAGGAATTGATCTAGGCACTACGAACTCGGTCGTCGCGGTGATGGAAGGCGGCGAGCCCGTAGTCATCCCCACCGCCGAAGGCTCGCGCTTGTTGCCCTCGGTGGTCGCAATCACGAAAACCGGCGAGCGCTTGGTGGGCCAAGTTGCCAAACGCCAAGCGATCACCAATCCCGAAAACACGATCTTTTCGATCAAACGCTTGATGGGCCGCAAGTTCTCCGATCCCCAAGTGCAAAAGGCGCGCAAGATTCTGCCGTACAAAATTATCGAAGCGCACAACGGCGATGCCTGGGTTGAACTCGCGGGCAAACAATATTCACCGCCGGAAATTTCCGCGATGATTTTGGCAAAGATGAAACAAGACGCGGAAGCCTATCTGGGCGAAACGGTCACGCAAGCCGTGATCACCGTCCCCGCCTACTTTAACGACTCGCAACGCCAAGCGACCAAAGACGCCGGTAAAATTGCGGGCTTGGAAGTTTTGCGCATCATCAACGAGCCAACCGCCTCATCGCTGGCTTATGGGCTTGACAAGAAAAAAGACGAAACGATTGCCGTCTATGACTTTGGCGGCGGCACCTTTGATATTTCCGTCCTGTCGCTCGGTGAAGGCGTCTTTGAAGTCAAGTCCACCAACGGCGACACTTTCCTGGGCGGTGACGACCTGGATCAGCGGATCATCCAATGGATCGTCGAAGAATTCCGCAAACAATCCGGCATTGACCTGAGCCAGGATCGCATGGCGCTCCAACGCTTGAAAGAAGCGGCTGAAAAAGCCAAGATCGAACTTTCGACTGTGATGCAGAGCGAAATCAATTTGCCGTTCATCACGGCGGATGCGTCGGGACCAAAACACTTGACGCTGTCGCTCACGCGCGCCAAACTTGAGCAACTCGTCGGCGACCTGATCGAAAATTCGTTAAATCCGGTCAAGAGCGCGATGGAAGACGCACGTCTCGCGCCCTCCAACATTGACGAAGTGGTTCTCGTCGGCGGGCAAACCCGCATGCCGATGATGCAACAAGTAGTGCAACGCTATTTCGGCAAAGAGCCGCACAAGGGCATCAACCCGGATGAAGTGGTCGCGGTGGGCGCGGCAATTCAAGCCGGGGTGCTAGGCGGCGAAGTAAAAGACATTTTGCTGTTGGACGTGACGCCACTAACCCTCGGCATTGAAACGATGGGCGGCGTCTCCACGCCATTGATCGAACGCAACACCACGATCCCGACGAAAAAATCCCAGGTCTTTTCGACCGCGGCGGACATGCAAACCCAGGTCGAAGTGAACGTCCTGCAAGGCGAGCGCCCGATGGCGGCAGACAATAAATCGCTCGGCCGTTTTATCCTGGACGGGATTCCACCCTCACCCCGTGGCGTGCCGCAAATTGAAGTTACGTTTGACATTGACGCGAACGGCATTGTCAACGTCACCGCCAAAGACAAGGCGACGAGCCGCGAACAAAAGATTACGATCACAGCATCGTCCGGCTTGAGCAAGGAAGAAGTGGACAAGATGGTGCGGGACGCGCAACGCTTTTCGGATGAAGATAAAAAACGCAAGGAAGAAGTGGAAGTGCGCAACAATGCGGATAGCGCGGTCTATCAATCCGAAAAAATGTTGAAAGATTTGGGTGATAAAGTCCCCGCCGAGGTCAAGACTGAAGTGGAAGGCAAGATCGCCGCGCTGAAAACAGTCATGGGCGCGCGCGATGTGGCGGACATTAAAGCGAAAACCGAAGAGTTGACGCAATCGCTTCAAAAGATCGGCGAAAAGATGTACCAGCAAACCGACGCAACACCACCACCCGGCGGCGAGCCAAGTCAAGGTGGTAACACACCACCGCCTGGCGGCGCAGACACGGTGGATGGCGAGTTCCACGAAGTTAAAGAATAAAACTCACCGCGCGTTGGTGATCCGAACCAAATAACATCGGGGCTGGAATCATTCCCAGTCCCGATGTTGTTGTGTAGGGTTAACCCACGCGCGGTTACGTTGCTGGACCCAGCCAGGTATCCAGCTCGCGCGCGATCCGCGCGTGCTGAATCGTCCATGGTTCATCGCTCGCTTGCGTGAGCTGAATATTGATGAATTGTGTTTGCGTTGCGGGAAACGCGACATCCATTGCCGCGTGATTGTCGGCGCGCTCACACACCACGTGCCACCGATTGGTCGTGACGTCCCACACGGCAACGCGGAATCCAACTGGATGCGAACTAGGCGGCGACGCCAGAGTAACCCCGCTGATCGTTTCAGAGTGTCCCAGGTCAAGCTGAAACCACATGCCCGGCGTTTGCGGCACACCACTCGACCAGACGGTCTCGGCGCAATTGTCAATCGCACACAACGCCAAGTCCGTGCGATGACTTGCGCTTGCCGTCCACATCGGCGCCGCATGAATCAGGATTTCCGAAATTGACCAATTGACTGGCGCGGGACCCAGTAGATCGATTTGCACGTACTGAATTTTTTGCGGCGCAAAAACCGCCATCACGTTATACGCATTGTCGCTGGCAACGCGCGCAACCTCGTTCCATTGCGCGCCATTGGCGGATACGCGCAACACATAACTCGCGGGCAAGCCGTTACCTGAACTGAGAAACTGGACGCCATCCACCACCCGCGGCACACCCAGATTCAAACGAAACCACTGCCCTGCCGCTTGCGGTACACCGCTCTCCCAAAACGTCGTCTGATCGCCATCGAGCGCGCGGGCAACGGTTGCCGCGTGCAACGATGCTTCCGCGCGCCAGCCATTGATGTCTTGCGGTAACAATGTTACCGCAACAGGAACCACCAACGGCGTTCCACCAGCATCCGCAAACCAGGTCACACCTTCGGCGATCAAATCCCAACGCAAGGTATACGCGCCCGGCGTCTTGGGCGCGACCAAGATTGCGCCGAATGTCGTCTCATCATTTACCGCCACATCGCCGGGCAATGCTGTGCGCCGATCGTCAACGTCGCGTTGCACGTTGCCTGCCGCATCGAACCATTGATAACCCAGATGCACCGGCGGGTTGCTTGACTGTTTCCAGGTTTTCGTCCCGGCATTTTTCAGACGCAAATTGACGGTGGTGGTTTGTCCGGCGCTCAGGCTCACCGGCGTATCGTGCGCGAGAAAACGCGCCAGCCAACGCCCCGGTGTTTGCGCGGGAAACGCGGCAAGTGCCGGCGCGCCGGTCGCCCAACGCACGCGATAACCCGCCTCCAACGCAGCAACCCAATCGGCGATCAGCGCGGATTTGTCCTGGATTCCCCACGCGGGCTGATCAGCGGAAGCGTGCCAACGAAACAAGGCGAGCGCTTGAATCGGCTGATGCGTCGGGTCTGCATTCCAGTCGTTGATCTCGCGGTACGCGGCTTGAATCCAGCCGACATTCGCATCGCGCCAACCGTTGCGCGGGCTGGTCTCCGTGATGAACACAGGGAGCGCGCGAAAGCGCGTGGGCAAGGCAAGCAGAAAATCGCGGTAGGCGCGAAAATGCGCGTGCCGGTTTTGGTGCGGCGCATCCATCGGCGCGGCGCTGGAGACTTGCGTGGCATCCAAATCTTGCGTGAAACAATGCAACGCAATGCCATCCACCTGGTTTTCCAATTCGGTCAAAAGATCAACCAGGTATTTCACCCAATCGCCGGTGTCGGGATTGGCTGGCGCAAGCGCGCCGGGGATGACCAGATCGCCGCCGTGTCCCGGCAAGTTCTTGATCGCGCTTCGACATTTCGAAAAACATTGCGCGTATTTTTGCGGCGTGATGATATCGCGCGAGCCATCGGCAAGCACGGGGCGCGCAGTGTGCGCATTCATTTCGTCGCCGATGAGCCAGACCCGTGCGCCCGGCGAGTTGGCGGCATATGCGGCACACTGGGCGGCAAACGCATCGTATTGATCAACGGGTGGAATGGAGCCGGGATCGGCGTGATTCAGCCGAACGATCACGCCCATGCCCGCTTGTGCGAGCGTGGTGTAATCGGTGCTGACTTGCGTGCGCAAGTCCACAGGGTCAACCAACCAACCGGGGCGCGAAGCATTGAACAGATCCGCTTGTCCGCCGATGTCGTGCAAGCCATAAATGTACGCGGGAAACTGGGATGGATTGATCGGAGTGGGCATGAATGTCCTTGCGTAAAAGAATCGCGGCGATCTTAACATGATTCAAAACTGGCGTCAATCAAAACAAAGAAACGCTCCGCTGTGGATAACAACGGAGCGTTTGGCTTGCCAGTCGAAATTATTTGATCTCGACGACGGCGCCGACTTCTTCCAATTTCTTTTTCGCGTCGGCGGCTTCTTCTTTGGTTGCGCCCTTTTTCAACGTCGCAGGCGCAGACTCGACCAGGTCTTTGGCTTCTTTCAAGCCGAGCGTACCACCGGTCAATTCGCGCACGACCTTGATGACCGGAATTTTTTGCGTTCCAGCTTCTTTCAAGACAATGTCGAACTCGGTCTTTTCTTCGGCGGCGGCGGCAGGCGCGGCTCCACCGGCGGCTGGCGCACCCGCGACAGCGACGGCAACAGGTGCCGCGGCGCTAACGCCGAGTTTTTCTTCGAGCACTTTGACCAACTCGGAAGCTTCAATGAGCGTCAGCCCCTGAATGTCTTCGGCGAGTTTCAATAATTTTTCGGATGCCATTTCTTGTATTCTCCTTGATTTTAATTTTCAGAATGATTAACTGGCAGGGGTAGCGTTTTGTTGTTCGAGTTGTTCGGCGCGCGCTTTCAGCACGTACAGAACTTGGCGGATACCGGATGCCATGACGCCAGCGACTTGTTGCGCGGGCGCATTGATTGTGCCGAGCAATTTGCTAAACAGTTGATCGCGCGTGGGCAATGTAGCAAGCGCGTTGGCTTCGGCGCCGCGCAAAACACTGCCGCCCATGATCGCGCCTTTCAACTTGAACGTCTCTTTGTCTTTCATAAAGTCGGCAATGGCTTTGGCGGGACCGGCGATGTCAGTGTAGCAAAACGCCACGGCGGTCGGACCTTCGAGCAGATCTTCCGGAGCCGGCATCCCAGCACGTTTAAGCGCGAGCAAGATTAGTGTGTTCTTGGTCACGTGCATGCCGCTTTTCATACCACGCAATTGGTTGCGGAGTTTTGCCAGTTCAGCCGTCGGCAAGCCGCGATAATCTGTAATGATCAACGCTTGTACCTTGCTCAAATCTTCAGCCAACTGGTCAACGATCTCTGCTTTGTGAGCTTTAGTTACGGGCAATTTAATTCACCTCCTTACAGAATAAAAAAAGTCTTTGCGGGCAACGCTCTGCCGACACAAAGACTTGCAATGACGATCATCTTTGCCTCGGCAGGTCATTGGATTAAGCGTCTCGGGGAGACGCGCCTGCGGTCATCAGCGTCTGTATTCTATTCGATTTACGAATTAACGCAAGTGAACCAGTTTACGCCGCGGTGTTCCGCGAATTCACAACGTCGTTCGGGTCCAACTTGATACCAGGGCCCATCGTGCTAGCCAGCACCACTTTTTTGATATACTGGCCCTTGGCGGCGGTTGGCTTGGCGCGTACAATCGCATCCAACATTGCGGTCAAGTTTTCAACCAATTGCTCTTCCGTAAAACTCGATTTGCCAACGATGGTGTGAATGTTTGCCGTCTTGTCGGTACGAAATTCCACACGTCCTAAACGCAACTCTTTGATCAGGCGCGGCAGTTGATCCGGTGGTACAATCGTGCCGGCTTTTGGGCTAGGCATCAAACCGCGCGTGCCAAGCACCTTGCCCAAGCGACCGACTTTCGCCATCATTTGCGGCACGGCCACTGCAATGTCAAAATCGAGGCGGCCACCTTCCACTTCTTTGATCAATTCATCGCCGCCAACAACTTCCGCCCCGGCTTCTTTCGCCAAGCGTTCGCCATCCCCTTCAGCGAACACGGCGATTCGGACTTGCTTGCCCGTGCCATGCGGCATGAGGATAATCCCGCGCACCATTTGATCGGCTTGCTTGACATCCACGCCGAGTTTCAAATGCAATTCAACCGTGGAATTGAATTTGCCATACGCAGTTTTCTTGATCAGTTCAATCGCTTCTTTTGGGGAATACAATTTGTCGTGGTCAACGAGTTTGACCACTTCGTTGTACTTTTTACCGTGCTTTTTAATCATCATGGCTCCTAGTGGTTGTGTCGCGCGTTGTCGCGCTCCCACATCATGCAAATAATTTTTTCGTGCGGGCTAGCTTTTAACTTCGATGCCCATACTGTGCGCGGTACCTTCGATCATTGCCATCGCGCCTTCAATATCCACCGCGTTGAGATCGCGCATTTTCATTTCGGCGATTTCGCGGATTTGCTTTTTTGAGACACTGCCAACCTTGTTCCGGTTCGGGACACCGGAGGCTTTTTCGATGCCCGCGGCTTTTTTCAACAACACGGGCGCGGGCGGCGTCTTGAGCACAAACGAGAATGTGCGATCGACGTAAATCGTAATTTCACATGGCACAATCATACCCGCCATGCTTGCAGTCTTGGCGTTGTATTCTTTGCAGAATTGCATGATATTGATGCCATGCGGGCCGAGCGCGGTACCGACGGGCGGCGCAGGAGTTGCCTTGCCTGCCGGCACTTGCAATTTAACAATCGCCTTTGCTTTCTTCGCCACAATTCCTCCAAACTAGTCCGCTAGTCGTGCAGTCAAGTTGCCTTGCTCAAGCGCCAGACTAGTTCAACTATTATACTTTTTCGACTTGCAATAAATCGAGTTCGACTGGGGTTTCGCGTCCAAAGAACGAAACCATCACGCGCACTTTGCCTTTTTCCATATTCACTTCGTCCACTGTGCCGCGAAAATCAGCGAACGGGCCTTCGATAATATGGACGACTTGGCCTGGGCGATACGTGACGCGCACTTTGGGTTGATCGGCTTGCATCCGCTTGATAATTTTGGTTACTTCGTCTTCGCGGAGCGGCGTGGGTTTATCGCCGGAACTGACGAAACCCGTGACGCCTGGCGTGTTACGAACCACGTACCACGACTCTTCGGTCATTTTCATTTCAACGAGAATATAGCCAGGGAATACGCGGCGCTGGATCACTTTGCGCTGACCTTCGCGCATATCCAATTCTTCTTCGGTTGGCACAATGGCTTGGAAAATAAATTCTTGCATTCCCATCGAGCCGATGCGTTGCTCCAAACCTTTTTTGACTTTGTTTTCATAACCCGAATAGCAATGCACTACATACCAGTGGCGTTGTGGTCCAAGCGGCGCGGCAGGCACCTCCGGCTCTTCATCGTCAAACGATTCGCTCACGGCAGGCGCTGGCGCTTTAACTTCAGCTTCAATCTCCGCTCCCGCATCTGGCGCAACCGATACGGCAGGCGCAGTTTCAGGTGCGTCCACCGGAGTCGTTTCGATGTCGGGGTTTGTTTTTTCTTCTTCGGGTTGCAAGACTTGGTCTTCCACGCTCAATTTAGCTCAACTTTCCCTGGCTCATTGCCAAATTAAATGACAACGAAGAGTTGGGTTTAGCGCGCAATCAAGAATTTGAACAACTGGGTCAATAAATAGTCAATCGCGCCGAAAAAGATACTCATCGCGACAATCGTGCCAACTACAATCCCAGTGAGATTGATCGCTTCTTCACGCGTCGGCCATACAACCTTGCGTAATTCTGCGCGGGTCTCACGAAAATACTGCATGAGACGATTTTCTTTGGGCATCTCTTTTACCACGGTTTACTCCACCAATCTGCGGATCGCTAACAAACAAAACACCACCCACCATCGCAAACGCCTTCACGGAAGACGGCGCCGTGCCAGTTTTTGGATCGAAACGGTTACTTGGTCTCGCGATGAACCGTATGGTGTTTGCAATGCGAGCAATAACGCTTTAATTCCATGCGCGCCGTGTCGTTCTTTTTGTTCTTCTCGGTGGTATAGTTGCGGTTTTTGCAATCGTTACACGCTAACGTGACAACCATCCGATTTTCTTTTTTTGCCATTCTCTAACCACCTTCAGTATGATGTCGAATGTCATGCTTGGAGACAATTATCCGCGCGGTCATTCGACTTGACTTGAAAAAAAGAGCCTTCGCCGGGATTTGGACCCGGGACCCCAGTCTTACCAAGACTGTGCTCTACCAACTGAGCTACGAAGGCGTGGTGGGGAGGGAGAGATTCGGACTCTCATAGCCGTACGGCATCGATTTTACAGACCGACGCGACTCACCGCCTTCGCCGCCTCCCCAGCTCTGTTGGGGCTGGCAGAGCTGGCGGTCGGAATTGAACCGACGACCTACTCATTACAAGTGAGTTGCTCTACCAGCTGAGCTACGCCGGCACTTGAGCGTGGCGGATTATATACGGGTTTGAACAAAATGTCAAAACGATTCTGTTGATTGAACACAACGGAGCGCGAGACATCCAGCCAAGGCAAAGCTAACCAAGCGCCAACCCCGTTCCGTGATGATCGGAATGGGGTTGGCGCTTGATTGCGAAACGAATCATTTCGGCAAATTTCAGATTGACTGACGAGTTGTAATTCCAATCAAGCGAAAACTTGCGTTCGTCAGCCCCAACCACGAGCGTGTATCTTTCGGCTCACCCGCGCAGTGCTTTGCTGAGCGCAAATGCAGAATTGCGAAGCATTTCCAGATCGCCCTGGCATGAGAGGAACGTCATCCCACGCGATTGCCATTGTTTGACCGCCGCCGGATCGCCCAGATGAATACCGCACGCGACGTTGTGTCGTTTGGTGGCGTCAAGTGCGCGTTGCACCATGGTCTCAACAAGCGCATCGCTGGGATCGACGCCTAGCGACGATGCCAAATCCCAGGGTCCAACCAGCACGCCGTCCAGCCCCGGCGTGGAGAGCAATTCATCTGCGCGCTCAACCGCGGTTTTAGATTCGATCTGAATGATCGCCAAAATGTTTTCGTTTGCGTGGCGCGTATACTCCATTAGTTTGACCGGTTTATAGTCGTTGTTCGCCTTGCCGCCATAAATACCACGCGCGCCCAGCGGCGGATAACGCATCGCGGCAATGGAACGCTCGGCGACCTCGCGGGTTTCAACACGCGGCACCACGATGCCTTGTGCGCCCGCATCCAATACCGGCGCAATCACATGATACATGCCATCCGGCACACGCACCAGCGGCGTGATGTTTGCCAAACGCGCGGTTTGCAGAATCGCCAACGCGCTCTTGAGTGTGAATGTCCCGTGTTCCATATCAAGAATAAAAAAATCCAATCCCGCATCGGCAAGGATCACAGGGATCGCCGGACTGTCGAACTCGGTCACCATCATTCCATACATAGACTCGCCGTGTTTCAATTTCGCTCGCACCACATTGTCTCGCATGATTTGACCTTTCTCGCCACCGAATCATCCAGCGTCACGCAGGGAAAATTCCCGCGTGGGCTTGGGTCAGTGGCGCTTGTTATTTTCGCGCGCGCGAAACCTGCTGGCGCAGTTTTTCCATCGCCGCTTTGGATTCGGCTTGGCGTTCGCGCAACAACTTGAGATTGTGAGGCGATTCGCGCATCGCGTTGATGATCAGCATTTCCGCCGCGATGTACGCGTCGCCAATATCCGCCACTTGACTCGCAATGTCTTTGGGAATCGTCGTCACGCCGTTGCAATCACCGTGCAGTAAATCATCCGGGTAAATTGTAATTCCGCCGACGTGAACCGGAATATGAATTTGCGGAATGCTCGAATAACCGTGCGCGCATATCGTCCCGTTCGTGAAAACGGGAAATCCGATTTTGCGAACTTGGTCCAGATCGCGCCCCGTGCCGCTGGTGATCAACCCAGCCGCGCCGAACGCTTGGTACGTTGTACACATGATTTCGCCGAATGTCGCGGCAACGCACGGCGAGTCCACATCTTGAAATACAACAATTGCCGAACCGGATAACTCGCCAAAGCGTTCGACTTGTTTGTCGAGACTGCTGTACGCGTCACTTGTGCGCGGTAGCGCGGACGAGCGAAATGTTGCGGTTGCGGCAAAACCAACCATCGGCGGCATTTCGGGAAATGCGGCAAGGATGCGTTGATCCATATAGCCGGTGTTCCGCGGACGCACATCAAATATTTCGATGATGTTGCAAATGGTTGGCGTATCGAACGTGCGGAGTTTAGCGAGCGTTTGCGGTGTAATCATCTTTCCTATACCAATCCCAAGTTTGCAAGCACGTGTTGCATCGCCGCGCGCTCGTCGTCAGTTGCTTGATCCAGCGGCATCCGCGCAGGCCCGATTTGCCAGCCGCTCAATTCCAACGCCGCGCGGACGAGCGGCATTGGGTTGACGCGACCATTCGGGCAAAACGCACGCCACAAGGGATGAATCTGCTGATGAATCTCACGTGCGCCAACGACATCGCCGCTAAAAAATTTGCCGATCATTGAACGAATGCGATCCCCGACGAGATGCGCGCCACCCGACACAACTCCAACTGCGCCCTGGACAAACGTCGCCAGAATCATTATATCATCGCCATTATACACGACAAAATCATTGGGCGTCGCCAAGATGTAATCCGTGGTTTGAAGCGGATTCAGACCCGCTTCGTCTTTGATCCCGCGAATATTTTTTATTTGCGCCAGACGAGCGACTGTAGCGGGATCGAGATTGACCGAAGTAAAAATCGGAATGTTGTAAAGCAAAATCGGGAGAGGCGCAACGGCTTGCGCAATCGCTTGATAGTGCTGGTAAATGCCTGTCTGCGTCGGACGGCAATAGTACGGCGCAACGATCATCGCACAATCGAATCCGAGTTCCGCGGCAACCTGGGTTAGTTTGATCGATTCGCGCGTCGAAGCGCAACCCGAACCGGCAATGAGTGGAACTCGACCATGCACGGCGGCTTGGACGGTTTTGAACAATTCTACGCGCTCGTCGAACGTAAGCGTATTGAATTCACCCGTTGTGCCAGTAACAATGATCGAGTCACAGTATTTTCGCTCGACCAAGCTGGCGGCTAGTTGTCCAGCCAAATCATCGTTGACATCGCCATTCGGTTTGAAAGGTGTCACAAGCGGAACGAGAATTTGTCCTAGCTGATCGCTCAACTTTACGGCCATGCAGAATCTCCTCTGTGATCTTGATTATTTGGGCGGTTGGGCTTTGTATTTTGCCAACCATTGTTCATTCGGCGGATAGACGTCTTGGATCGATACGCCCGCTTCAATTTGCATGCGAATAAATTGCTCTTCGTTTTCTTCGGCGATCCCAAGCTCTGCAATTTGCTCGGCATAACTCGGGGGAATGACCACCACCCCTTCATCATCAACGAGCAAAAGATCATTCGGCATCACAAGCACGCCGCCACATTGAATTGGTGTGTTAAAATCAACACTCAGCAAGCCACGCTCAATGCCGCCCGCGTGCACACCACGCACAAACGTCGGCAAGCCAACCTGGCGAATGAACGGCGAATCGCGCACCGCGCCATCAACGATCGTGGCGAGCGAACCCAGATACTTCATCCGCGCCGAAAGCATATCGCCAAACGTCCCGGTAGCAAGAAAACCCATCGCGTCAATCACGAGCATATCGCCTGGCGTCATGGACTCGACGGCTAAACGGTACGGCGCGTTATGCCGTTGGTCCGCGGTCAATGCCGCGTCAAGGTCTTCGCGCACTGGCAAAAACCGTAAGGTGACCGCGCGTCCAAGCAAGCGCTTGCCAAGGCCCAACGGCGCAAGCGGATACAGTCCTTGCATAAACACATTGCGAATCCCCAGGCGATTCAGATTCATGCACGCCGTTGCCGTACTCATCTGCAACAACTGGTCTCGCAGTAATTGAGCAATTGGTTCGCGCATTGCGTTTATCCTTTCACACTGCCGGCCGCAAGACCCGTCACAATGTCGCGCTGAATGAAAATGGTGAGCAAGAGCGAAGGCAATGTGACAACCAGCGCGGCGGCGGCGACGGGGCCCCAGGACAATTGCTCGAACGTCATCGCGTTGAACACGGCAACGGGCAAGGTGCGCGTCTCGCGTCCGGCGATCACGACGCCGAACAAGAAATTATTCCACGATTGAATGAACGCGAGGATCGCGGCAACCGCGATCCCAGGTCGCGCAATCGGCATCAGGATACGGTAAAAGGCTTGCCAAACGTTGCACCCATCCACGAGCGCGGCTTCCTCCAATTCCGGGTGCATATCCTCAAAGAAACTGATCATCACCCACACGACCATCGGAATCGTAATGACCAGATGGCTGATCGTAAGCGCGAGCAACGAGCCCGAAATGCCGATAAATCGAAACAGAAAGAACAAGGGAATCAGGTATGACAAACCCGGCGTAATGCGCGCGACCATGATCAACATGCCGAGTCCTTGCGCTTTGCCTTTGGCAATCCCATACGCCGCTGGCACGCCGACCAAAAGCGCAATCAATGTCGCCGCGCCGGATACAATGACGCTGTTATACGCATACAGCATATAGTTGCTCTCGCGAAAAATCTTGAAATAGTTGTCCAGCGTAGGCGGATTGGGAATAAAGATCGGCGGATAGGCGATGTTGTCAATTTCGTATTTGAGCGAGAGCGACAGCATCCAAAAGAATACAAAGATCGCGGGTGACACGACGACGACGACGGAGAAGAACAAGGCGACGCGCCCCAGGAATTTTTTCAGCCGATAGGAAATTTCAACCTGGCGTAACTGAGTTACCGATTCCATCGCAATCTCTCCCGCGCGTAAAGCAAGACGAGTGCCAACGCTAGAATGATGACAAAGAAAACAACCACAACGGCCGAGGCGTGCCCGATTCGCAAAAACGAAAACGCCTGCAAATACAAAAAAATGTTAATGGTTTCCGATGCCGTCCCAGGTCCGCCTTGCGAGATGACATAGATAATGTCGAACGATTTGAGCGCGTCAATCGTGCGCAAGACAACCGCGATCATCAGAAATGGCAAAATCAGCGGGAAGGTGATGTACCGAAACATCTGCCATTGATTCGCGCCATCCATCAACGCCGATTCGTACGGCTCGGTCGGCAGTGAAGCGAGACCCCCCAGCACGATCAACATCACCAGCGGCGTCCACTGCCAAACTTCGACCAACGCGAGCGTGGGGATGACCGTGTCTGCCGAGTAGACCCACAACTGTTTGGGAATGCCAACCAAACTGAGAAAATAATTCAGCACGCCGATTTGCGGATGAAACATCATCGTAAAGACAAGCGCAATCGCAACAGGCGTTGCCATCATCGGCGCGATGTAAATGCCGCGCAATATGCCGCGCAGTGGAAATTTTTGATGAAACACTTCGGCGGCAAACACACCCAGGATCACGGGCAGAATCACCGAGAGCAAAGTAAAGTAGAGGGTGCGTGGAATTGTCGAAAGAAAGCGCATGTCGGTCGCCAGCTTGATGAAATTATCCAAGCCAATGAACGAATTGGGCATCCCAATCTGCCAGTCGTTCAAGCTCATCCACAAGGTAAAGAGCCAGGGGAACACAATGACTGCAAAAATGGCGATGATCGCAGGAACAATAAACCACACATAAACGGATTGACGATTATAGCCTTTTTTACGACCCAGGGTCCGCTTTGCAATTGCCACATTCATCTCACTTTCGTGAGACCCGAAGGATTTTCGCTATCGGCAACCCTTCGGGTCCGGCGTAGGATTACGCTTCGCTCTTGTCCAAGATTGGTTTGAATTCGTCCGTTGCTTTTTTCAGTTCCGTTGCAGGATCAGCCCCGCCAATCATGTTCGTGAGCGCCACGCCAAAGATGTCGCGGAATTCAGTCACCGGCACGACGATGGGGAGCGCCGCCCGCCCAATCTTGCCTGAACCAACTACCGCATCCACCCATTCTTTGGGAACCGTGAGATTCTTGAGCGCGTCGGCATTGGTGTACACCGAATTGCGCGCTTGCGCGCCCGAGCCCGCGGCAAACGATTTAGCGAGGATGCCCTTGCTCGCCGCCCACATCGAAAAGTACCACGCGGGACCCTTTTTCTTGCTAAAGGATGAAATGCCCATGCCATCGCCGGTCATACCTGCCCACTGCGCTTTGGGTCCCGCCGGAGCGACAACATACGCGACCTTGCCGACAACCTTGGAAGTCTTGGGGTCTTCGAGCGGCGCGGCAAAGCCAACCCCATCCCACCACATCGCCGCCTGTCCCAGTGCAAACGCGGACTGGGATTCGTTCCAGTTGAAACCAGCGACGCCGGGAGGCGCATAGTTTTTCAGCAAGTTCTGATAATACTTGGACGCTTCGATGACCTCAGGCGAGTTGGTATTCAAATTGAGTTTGCTGTCAATCACGTCGATGTTCCATCCCAAGATCATCAGACACCACAGATACGCATTGGCGTTCTTGAGTCCGCGGCCGACAAACCCATAGACGTTTTTGCTGGGGTCGTGCAATTTTTGCGCGGCTGACGCCACATCGTCAAAAGTCTTGGGGAGCGGCACCCCTTTCGCCGCAAAGATATCCTTGTTGCAGTAGAGAATCCCATAGTCAATCTTGTTAGGGAGCGCGTCAATTCGCCCATCCGCTTCCGTTGCCCACGCTTTGCCTGCCGCCGAAAAATCCTCCCAGTCGAACTCAGGCGCCGTCATCGTCGGATCTTTGAGGTAATCGCGCACGTCGGCAACCCATTTGTTCTTGCCGAACAAACGCTTTTGCACGTGGAACGAATAATACACCACATCGAAACTCGTTGCTCCCGATGCAAATTCGACAGCAAGCTTTTGGCGTTGTTGTTGTTCCGCCGGCTCGTCAATGCCTACCGTGATGCCAGTCAGGTCTTGGAATTCTTTGATATTCTGCGCCAAAATGTCGCCCTGTGTGTTCTTGATCAAGAGCGCTTCGATGTGTTCGCCCTTGAAACGTTTCCAGTCAAACGCCGTACTACTCGTGCTGGACACAGTTGCGGGAACACTCACCGTCGCGCTCGGCGACGCGGGCGCGGACGTTGCAGGCGCACACGCATTCAAAATGGGTAATACCGATGCGCCTGCGCCAATCACTGCCATGCGTTTCAAAAACTCACGGCGGGTCAATTTGTCACTCATTCTGCTCCTCCTCTACAAGTCAAATTAATTTGCCTATCGATACCGAATGAGCCATCCCAATGCACTTGCGGGTTCATCACCTCCTTCGCCGCATTGGGGTCACGCTGAATTCTCCAATGAACGACACACTCGCAACAATTCTTTCACGCGCGAATCCGGTGTCGTCCATTGAATATCTGCCATCACAATATCGCACGGCGACAATTCATCGCGAATCTGGCGCATATCGTTTTCGATTTCGGCAATCGGCGCATCCTGCAATTTCACCGGCGCGTACATCACCGCGCGGCGCGCGGCGGGAAACATTTCGCGTGCGCGTTTCAGATCCGACAGCATGCCCATATCGAGATAGCCGACGTTCGGCAATTCACGCAACCCGGATAAGTACGGGGTCACGTTCCAATTGCACGTATGCACGCCAAAGTATTTGAAATTCGCGGCGATGCGTTGATCATGCGGAAAAATAAACTCGCGGTACATCCGCGGCGAGATCATATTCATTACGCAATTACTCACATCGAGTTGATCGATCAGAAACCCCGAGGCACACTGGCGCGCCTGCACAAGCTTGGCACACGCGATCATGACGTCGGTGATCCGCGCGAACAACTGATGCGCGAGTATTGGAGTCTCGATCATCGCGGTAAAGATATTCTGACCGCAGATGTTAAAGGCGTTGTTGAGCACGCCCTGCCAACTAAAATAGCCGTGAACCTTGCCTGCCTCGCGCTTGATCACATCCATTTGTCGAAAAATGTCGGCGACAATCGGCGTGTTCAGCAAATCATCCAGTTTTAGATTTCCAAGTTCTGCAAGCGACAAACTGGGGCGGCGAATCACCTGGGGCCAACGGTCGGGCGCATACATCAATTCGCAACCAAATACCTGCGCGACAAAATACGAACCATAGACGCCGGAAATTGTCCACGTGTCGTCGGTACGATTCACATCCCAGTATCCAACCATCGGAAACGCACGGTGCAGTTCTGCTTTCATCGTCACAAGGGTATCGTGGCGATACACCGGGTCGGTATGCCAAGGTTCCGAAAAATTAATGCCGCATCGTTGCGCGTACCACATCGGCTCGAATCCTAGCGACACGCGCATCGGCGATTCGGTGCCGTCGGCTGGCGCGCGGCGCGCGGGGCCAGCAATGGGAATATGATTGACAAGTTGCAAAACCTGCATCGTCACAATATCCCGTGCGCGGCACAAAATGCGTCTGCCTCTGCTCGATTCGGAAATGACGATTGCGTGCCGATTTTTGTGACCGACAACGCGGCAATCGCATTTGCGCGTCGCACAGCCTCGCGCAATGCCAAGCCCTCACCTAGGAACACGGCGAGACTGCCAATGAACGCATCCCCCGCGCCGGTTGGATCCACGGCATTCACGGTCAGCGGGGGCAAGTGTTCAGCGGAATTTTCATCTACAACAAGCGCACCACGTTCGCCGAGTGTCAAGATCACCACACGCACACCGCGCGTGAGCAAGGTGCGCGCCGCCATTTCGGCTTGGCTCGGCAAATGCGCGGACAACCCCGTGAGCAATTCGGTTTCGGTTTCGTTCGGCATGCAAATGTCGGTGAGCCGCAATAACTCGTCGGGCAGAGAGGTGGCAGGCGCGGGGTTCAAAATCGTTCGCACCTTGGCGGAGCGCGCAATGCGAAACGCTTCCAGCGTCGTCTCAATCGGAACTTCCAATTGACACACGAGCGCATCGGCGTGCTGAATCACTTGCGCCGCCGCTTGAACATCGCGGGGCGATAATTGGTTATTCGCGCCCGGCACGATCACGATAAAATTCTGCGCGTGGTCGTCAACAAAAATCGGGGCGACGCCGGACGCGGCGGATTCGTCGAACAAAACAAAGGTTGTCTCGATCCCCTGGGCGCGATAATTCTGGAGCGTGCCTTCGCCAAACACATCGCGACCCAGTTTGGTCACCATTGTCACGCGCGCGCCGAGTTTCGCCGCCATCACGGCTTGGTTTGCGCCTTTGCCGCCATAACCCAGGTGAAAGGAATGACCAACCAGCGTCTCACCCAATTTGGGCAGGCGCGGCACACGTGAGATCAAATCCACGTTTGAACTTCCAACCACACAGATTTGCGCTGGCAGGTTCAACTTGACACCATGACTTTGATGACCAGCTTGCGCACGCGGCTTGGCGCGACCACGCAATACATGGGCGCGTGCGCATCTTCGGGAAACAGGACGACGAGTTGCCCCCTCGAAAGGGCAACTGCTATGGTGCCTTGACGGGAGACCTGGGAAAACCAAATGTCTTGAGTATCGTCGTATGGCACCGTCGGCGTCAGCCCAGCCGTCGGCGTCCAGAATATAGTTTCCTCGCCTTCGATGATGTACTGAATGTCAATATATTTGTAATGTCCTTCAAAGCGCACAGCGTCTGGCTGAACTCGAGTCGTGTGGGATTGCAATAATCCGTACACGCGCGCGCCATCAATGGGAATCGTGCCATCGGCATGACCCTGCCAGCCCGCCTGGCGCAAAAATTCGATGGCTTGATCAAGTGCCGAATTCGTTTTTAGTTGTGTAGGCAAATGGGCGAGATCGGAGACAATCATTGGGTTCCTCTGAAAAATTTATTGGCGTGGGACACTCGTCGAGCCGCGCACGATCAACCGAGTTGGCAACTGCTCGTGCGCGACTGGCTTGGTGCGGTCTTTCAATCGCCCCAGCAACAATTCGGCGGCGCGCTGTCCCAGTTCATATGTCGGCTGAACGATGGCTGTGAGTGGCGGTTGCAGTAAATGCGCCCAGGGCATGTCGTCAAAACTGACAATCGAGATATCATCGGGAATTTTCAGACCCCGTTCGTGGATGGCATTGAGCGCGCCGAGCGTCATCAAGTTGTTGGCAACAAAGAGCGCGGTCGGTCGGGGTTCCAAATCGAGCAGAGCGTGCGTGGCTTGGTAGCCGCCATTCTCTTTGAAATTTCCAGTGCGAATCAACGCATCGCCAGTCCGGATGCCGTGATCGCCAAGCGCATTGGCATACCCGCGTTGGCGTTCAATGCCCACCGAAATGTTCGGCGGTGCGCCCACCAAACCGATCCGCGTATGCCCCAACTCGATGAGATGCTGGGTCGCCGCATACGCGCCGGCGACATTGTCAACATCAACGGTATCCGTAGCGAGTCCGGTCACCACGCGATCCATCATCACAACGGGCATTCGTAGGGGCGCACAGCAATCAATGCCGGTCGGCATGATGATCACACCCGCCACACGCTCGCTTGAGAGCACGTCGATGTAAAGCTGTTCTTTCTGAATATCTTCGTCGGAGTTGCAGAGGACGAGGGAGTAGCTATGCTGATACGCGACATCTTCGATGCCGCGCACGACCGAGGTGAAAAAAGGATTTTGAATATCGGAGATGATCAGCCCGATTACATGACTGCGCCCGGCGCGGAGTCGTTGCGCGACGCGGTTGGGCTGATAATTGAGTTCTTTAACGACGCGGAGGACATTCCGCCTTGCTGATTCAGTGACGTGGGCGGAGCCGTTCAAGACTCGCGAAACGGTAGCAACAGAAACGCCCGCTTGCTTTGCCACATCATGGCTCGTCGGTGAGACCATCGGCAGAAACTCCATTGTTGCAAAAAAAGCATCGCGTGAATACGTTTACATGAACTATTGTAAACGTATTCAAATGGCTTGTCAATCGAAACTTGTGTTCTTGATTCGTAACCGTTCAACTCCATGTCATTGCGCGGAGCGTTAGCCAAATCGAAGAACCGCGACAAGCCACCGCGCGCCCGTCCGAATGTTCGCCACGCTTCGCGTACCGTCACCGCAACAATGCACCGAGAAATTATCAGGTCACGCTTTGTTGACCCGAGATCGACTTGGGCAATTTCACCTAGGATCGATTAGGATCCAGACGAATCCGGACCGCTCGGGATCCAAAGGTGTTGACGCCTTGAGACCGATCGTTGTCCTGCAAGGCGTTTTGGTTTGGAATGAGAGCATTGACCCTCACCTGTAACCATTCAGCGATCCATCCGTAGATATACGTGGAATCAAACTGCATCAATACGATACGGAGCAAAAACTATGAACACCCCCGTTGTTGATTCACGCTGGAAAGACCTCTATCGGATTGCTGGAATCGCCGCGATTACTTCTGAATTGGTGATTCTCCTTGAATTTATCACGTATTTTATTTTCCCCTACGCGCCAGGAACCCAATCGACCGAAAGTATTTTTATGCTCCTGCACAGCAACCCGTTAGGTGGAATGATTTCGCTCGACCTCTTTCTCTTCATCGGCAACCTGTTCAGCATCGCGCTCTTTCTTGCGCTCTATGTTTCGCTCAAACCAATCAATGAATCCTATGCGTTGATCGCTTTGGCGCTGGGATTGATCGGCGTTGTGTTGCTCATCCCCGCCCGACCACTCTCGGAACTGTATGCGCTCAGTAGTTTGTATGCCTCCGCCACAACCGTAGCCGCCAAGAGCCAGTATCTTGCATCAGGCGATACGTTGCTGGTGTTGTTCAGCGGGACGAATTGGTTTATGAATACGCTCCTCGGCACGTTGTCATTGTTGATCAGCGCGCTCCTAATGTTGCCAAGCCATGTCTATAGCAAAGCCGCGGCTTGGGTCGGCATTGTCACGAATATCGTGACGCTCGGATTTTGGATTCCTGGGATTGGAATTTTTTTCCTGTTCTTGTCACTGCCTGGCATGATGATTTGGTATTTTCTGCTCGCCCGAAAATTTTTCCAAATGGCAAAAAGTAATTGAGGAGAATATCGAATGAAATCTGACAATGAAATCCTAGCGCCATCGCAACGCTGGGGTGGACTAGCCGCCATTGTTGCAATGCTTGTCTTGTTTGCCTTTTTCGCTTTGCATCAACAAAAACAGACTGGATTTTTTACTGACCAGTTTGGATTCCTGGAGATGCTCGCCTTGTATATCCCGATCTTGCTTGCATTCATCCCGCCCATTGCGAGAGCCATTAGCGGACGACACAATCCCGCGCGTCCGTTTGAAGCCGCGATGAACATTGCATTAGGAATTGGCTCGCTCTGGCTTGCCATTGTGTTCCCCTTTAATTTTGCGCATCTCGCCGATACCTTGCCTAGTGCAACCCGATTCGCATTTTCTTGGATCAACAACGATATCGGCAGGTTCGTTCTGATTGCCCAAGTTATTCTCGGTGTCATCGTTGCGCCTCTGACACTGATCACCTATTTCTCGATTCGGCGGCGCGCATCTGCAACCTGAAAGGAGATAACCATGACAAATTCGATTCTGGTCACATTTTCGACGATCTACGGTTCGACTCAGCAAGTCGCCGAGCGAATTGCGGCGACTCTGCGCGAACAAGGAAATCAAGTCGATCTACAGCCCGTCAAGCAAGTGCGTTCGCTCGACCCGTACCGCGCCATCGTGCTCGGCGCGCCGCTTTACATGTTCCATTGGCACAAGGACGCGCTCAACTTTCTTTCAAAATATCGCACGGCGCTTGCCCAAAAACCCATCGCGATTTTTGCGCTGGGTCCAGTGAACAATGTGGAAAAGGAATTTTTGGATGCGCGCACGATGCTCGACAAAGAGTTGGTCAAGTATCCCTGGCTCAAGCCCGTCGCCATCGAAATTATGGGCGGCAAGATGGATCCGCCGAACTTTCGTTTTCCGCACAATCTCATCCCTGCGATGAACCAAATACCCGTCAGTGACATCCGTGACTGGCCAGCAATTCAAACCTGGGCGAGCAATTTGGCGGCAAAGCTTGAACCAGCTTAAGAATAGCCTATCGAAGACAAATAAAGTCATCACTTGACAGGGCTCGCGGTCAGCAGGAGAGATTGTATCAGTCGGCAAGGATGTGACGCGATTTAAGAAGGATGACTCGATTTTTGCATCGACCTTCCATGTGAATTTTGGTGGATATGCCGAGTACAAATGCCTGCCCGATAACGGAGTCGTGGCAATCAAGCCAGCGAACATGACCTATGAACAAGCCGCCGCGGTTCCTGGCGCAGGGATGACAGCATGGCATTGTCTTCACAAGGGAAATATTCAACGCGGACATCAAGTTCTTGTATATGGTGCTTCCGGCGCGGTAGGAACTTGGGCGATTCAACTTGCCAAGCACCACTTGGGCGCGCAAGTGACTGGGGTATGCAGTACCACAAATTTGGAAATGGTGAAATCTCTAGGTGCCGATCAGGTCATTGATTACACTCGCGCGGATTTTACCCAAGGCGGCGCAAGGTATGATGTCGTTTTTGATGCAGTAGGCAAGACCACATCTTCACAAAGTGATAAAGTCCTCAAGAAAACAGGAATCTATCTTAACGTTCATACTGCATCCGACGGCGCTGATAAAATTGAAAATCTAATCTTGCTCAAAGAGTTGATTGAGGCGGGCAAACTCAAAGCGGTCATAGACAGGTGCTATCCGCTGGAGCAAATTGTCGCGGCGCATCGGTACGTTGAGCAAGGACACAAAAAGGGGAATGTGGTCATAACTGTCGAGCATAATAGCAAAACCTAAACCGCAAAGGATAATCGAATGGCGAAAAAAACAAATCGGTGGATTCATGCGGGGTGATCCCGCCGCCTGCCATATCCGTGCTTGTGGCAAATTGTCCATACGAGGGGGTCGCACCTTACGCACAGCACAGGCCACAGGTACTTTGGTTTCGATTTGCAAAGTAACTGCATTGGATTGAGCGTCCGTAAATTGGAAAGCTCCAACCAAAATTTCTAAAGTGGGTGAAAATACTAATTGCCTGGGTTGCAGGTGTCCCTGTTGGGCTGGGACTGCACGCGACGAAGGTGATGAGCGCTATCCAATCGAAAAACAAGCGATTAATTCTGGATGTGAACAATTTCATGCTCCGCAAAAAGATTGGGGATTTCGATTCCCATGGTAGCATAAACTTGCGGTGGTACGCTGATATCAGCAACATACAACTCACCAACAACAGGACGTGCATTTTGCGTCATCAAACCCACCTTGGGGAGCGCGAGCGTCAGCGTTGCATCAGCGCGGACGCACGGGTCGAAAACTTGACCCGTTGTCGTATCCAAGCCCGATGGCACGTCGAGCGAAATGATTGGAGTACCACTCGCATTCGCCGCGCGAATCAAATTCGCGGTAATGCCTTGCGGTGCGCCGCGCAACCCATAACCCATCAAGCAATCAAGAATCAAATCGGCAGGCAGTATCGCCGAATGAAAAGTTACAACTCCCATTTTTTCCAATATGGCAAGTTGATGTGCAGGCACGTCGCGATAATCACTCGGCGAACCGGCAAGCACAACGCCAACTTGCGCGCCCCAGTTTGCTAATCGCCGCGCGGCGACGAGACCCCCGCCGCCATTGTTGCCGCGCCCCGCAAGAACGATAATGCGTTTGCCCTCGACCTTGCCACTCTGCTTTTCCCGCGCAAGTGTGGCAAGCTGTCGCCCCGCGTTCTCCATCATTTGAATCAACGTGATACCCAGGTCTTCGATCATCACGCGATCCACCTCGCGCATTTGATCGGTCGTGAGCGTGGGCAGAGGCAAGTGGTTCATCGTGCTTGATTCGCTCGTTCCAATCGTTTCAACATTCCACGCACGTTACCCAAGCAACACGACCCTTGCGGATTACGAAGATCGCACGCGCATTGATCGGCTTGGATGCCTGCATTGATGTCGTCTAAAATCGCACCGCGCGTTTCTGGTGAGGCGTTATGAATTTCTCCGACTGCGTGTTGGAAACAATAACAAACTTTCACGGCGTCGGCGTCAGGTTCTTTTTGATACACTCGCTCTCGAACCTGGTCCGTCAAAAATGTTTGTTTGCCGTTCACTGAAAAATATACGACAGGACACGTTCGAGTGCCGCAAAACATATAGTCTCCGTTTTCCACCTGGCGCAGGGTCACAGACAACAACGCTTTGACCGTTTGCCCTGGCACGGGCTTGCCTTTTTCGCCACAAACGGGACACGCACTTGTTCCACGCAGTGGACGTTCTAGTGTCGGCGCGGGTAGTTCGCACGTGGCACTGCCTGCTGATGGGACTGCACAGCAACGATCACTCATTGTCGATTCTCCTTTTGCGCAATGCTTGGAGTTGGATTGAACAGAGCCGAGGGCTAGGTTTCCTCGGCTCTCGATTTGATTGCGCTTGATTATCGCTATGCTTTTGTTGTTGTCAAATAATTCAATGCGCCAAGCGCAACGCCCCACATCAAGTGACCCAGGAAGAAGACGACGGCGTTCAGGTTCGCCATCACGGGATCGACAAAGGGAACAACCACGAGTGCCATCACCGCGTAGACCACTGCGCCGTACATCATGCCCGCGACGGCTTGCGCGACCAGCGATTTGAAACGCGGCGCGATGACGAACGCAAAGACGAGACCCAGGATCACCGAGTTCATCATATGTCCCATCAAGCCCGCCATCACAGCGACCAAATCGAACGGCACGGGACGCGCGACGGTTTGCAGATTGCGGAAAATCGTCGCGGCGATGTAGGTTGGTGCGGACCAGAATCCTGCGCCGTTCGGGATGATGGCTTCGACCATCATTTCCCACATGCCCATCACCAAACTGGCGATGAGTCCTGCGCCGAGCAATTTAACCGAGAGATTGGTGCGAGTCGTGCTGAGAGTTGTCGTAGACATTTTTCCTCCTTCAGGAAATTGGTTTTGCGAACTTGTTGTTCGCTTCTGCCTAATAGACGCGGTATCGTTCCGAAATCTTACCTGGGATTCAACAAGTTTTTCAAATATTCGCGCATCATCAATGCCACGGTTGAATTTTTCTTGCTTTTGCATCATCTGACTGGGCGTGATAGAATGGCGCGCAATGAATACTCGCACCAATGCCGAATGGCTCACCGATTTGCGCGCCGACGAAAAAGCACGCGACGCTGCGCTCATTGATTTGCGCGCGGTCATTGTCTCTGGCTTGCCGTATGCCCTCTCGAACTGGCTCTCACCGAGCGATCCGCAATTCGATGCGCTCACGGACGATGTGACCCAGGAAACAATTCTCAAAGCGCTCAAGCATCTCGATTCGTTTCAGGGGCGCAGTCAGTTCACAACCTGGGTTCAGAAAATCGCCGTGCGCGTCGCGCTCACCGAACTGCGTCGTCGCCGCTGGAAAGATGTGTCACTCGATGCGCTGATGACCGATGAGGGCGAAGAGCAAATGCCACTCGCGCAATCGAACACCGCGCCCGACCCTGCGCGTGCCGCGGAACAAGCAGAAATGATGGCGCTACTGGAACGCTTAATGGCAGAGGAAATGAGCGAGAAGCAACGGATGGCAATGATGGCGGTGCGCGTGAACGGAATGCCAATTGAAGAAGCGGCACGGCAAATGGGGATGGAACGGAATGCGCTCTACAAGCTCTTGCACGATGCGCGGCTGAAACTGAAAAAGCGGATGGAACGTGAAGGACTGACGCCGGACGAGGTTTTGTCGGCGTTTGAATCGAGGTAAGAAAAACGCGGCTCGAAGCGTCTGAATAAGGAAAGACAAAATGCAAATTCCAACCGATAAACTCGAAACAATGGGGCGCAGTGTCGCGCGCACCACCGAAACCGAATACTCGTGCGACGATGTGTACGAATTGCTCGACGAATTCGCTGAAGCCGTCGTGCAAGGCAAGGACGTGGCGAAACTGATGCCGCTTGTGCAACAGCATCTCGAAATGTGTCCCGATTGCCGTGAAGAGTTTGAAGCGTTGTTGCGCGTCGTGCGTGCGACTGAATCAGGAGCATAATGGATTCGATGGAACATCCGCGCGAACAATCAGCGCCCGCAATCGGCACAATCGCGCCGCTATTCGCCTTGCCCGATGAAAACAATCAGACGCATTTGTTAGCCGACGAACTGCGCGCAGGCAAACCTGTCGTCCTCTTTTTTATGCGCGGCGAGTGGTGAGTGTGGTGCAATCACCAACTCGGGCAGTTGGTCGAGCACGCGCCAGAATTGCAACAGCGCGCTACCATTTGGGTCATCAACCCGCAGGACGTAGCCAGCACCGCACGGTTCAAGGACAAACGCGCCGCGCCGTTTACGTTTCTCGCCGACGAGAATCTAGAGGTCGTCAATCTCTACGGCATCTATCACACCCAGCACGAAGAGCATGGACACATTCCCTATCCTGTGACGTTCATCGTCAAACCCGATGGCACAATTGCGTGGCGATTCCTGGGTTTCAAGCCGCGTGATCGTCCCAAGATGCAGGATGTAATGCAAGCACTGGATGAGATATAGTCAACGTAGATTCGATGGCTCGAGATTCTCAAGCCTAGTCTTTGGAGAGAGGAAGATCGAAAAGCAAATGTTTCAAAAAGCCACGTGTGTTGCATTTTCAAACATTGCATCCAAGTAGCCAATTCGACAACACCTTGCCGATCACATTGACCGCTCGGCTGGTCATTGGAATGGGGAGACACGCATTCGCTACGCTGCGCGTGCCGTTGCAACGATGAACTGAGGAACACAAAAGGTCACGCTCAATGGCGTGACCTTTTTGTATATGGTTCAATTGGATTGTGAAACTATGTGATCATAGGTGCCACTTGGTGTGATTGGTAATTGGTTATGCCAGGTTCTCATTTTCTTTCAAGGACGAATCCGTTTCGCCGCGCTGGCGCAATTTGTGCGCCTTGACGCGCAAGTCGCGAAAATATTCCGTCTCGGTGATCTCGGCGACCTGGCGCGTTTTTTTTACTTCATCAATTTCAATGCGCAATTCTTGGACTTGCTTGCGCAACATTTGCTCGCGTGCGTAGACCTGACGCGCCATGTTTTGAAAAACGCGCGCCAAGTTTCCCAGCGCGTCAGTGCGCGCGGCAACGGAATTCAGCCGGTCGTACTCGAATGTGCCTGCTTCGACGGCGGCGGCGGCTTGAACCACGTGATTCACTTGTTCGAGGTATTCCAATTCAATGTCGCGCAAACGCTTGCTGGCGAGCGAAGCATTCAAGCGTGCGCGCAACAACCCGGCATCGAATGGTTTGGGCAAATAATCGGTTGCGCCCATTTCGATGCAACGCAGGATGCTTTCCATCTCGTCGAGCGCAGAAATGATGATCACCGGAATCTCGCGCAAGCTACTATCTGCTTTCATCGTTTGCAAAACTTGATAGCCATCCAGCTCCGGCATCACCAAGTCCAACAACACCACGTCGAACGATTGCTGCGCCAAGATATCGAGGGCTTGTTGCCCATCTTCGGCAGTGGCAACGTTGTATCCTTGTTCTTCCAAGTTGGTCGAAAGCAAAATGCGGTTCAGCATGTCGTCATCGACGACGAGAATTTTTCCGGCTTGGCTCATTTGAGATGCTCCTGACGATATGCTTGCAATGCCACACGCGCTTTATCAAATTCGGTTTCAATCCGGGTTAGCAATTCGCCGGCGTTATCGAGCGTGCCGGCTTTCGCACAATTTTCCAACTCACGCGCCAAGGCGGACAGTGCCATCGCGCCGAACGTTGCGCTGGTCGATTTGAGCGTGTGTGCGGCGCGGCGCACATCAGCAGGTTTTTGCTCTGCCATTTTCTGTTGCGCTTCGCGAATCAGTTTCGGCGCATCTTTGTACAAGTTATCGATCAAGGTGGGAAGCATCGCGTCGGCTTGCTTGCCGAGCGTATTCCGCAAACGCGCCAATGCCGCGGGATCGAAGACGGGCAGTGCCGTTTCACTTGTCGCCGGTGTGGTTTGTTCAGACGATGCCGGCGAAACGATTGACGGTGCGGTCTCTGCTGTCAGCGCGCTGGCTGTTATCGGCTGTTCACCCATCTGCGCGATAGTTCGGGCGCGGCATCGATTCAAAGCCGCGACGAGATCCACAAATTGGATGGGCTTGGTTACAAAATCCTCCATCCCGGCGGCAAAACATTCATCCCGATCTTCTTTCATGGCGTTGGCGGTCATCGCGACGATGCGCGGCCGCTTCTCAACCGGAAATTCGCGTATGATCGTGCGCGTGGCTTCCAAGCCATCCATCTCCGGCATTTGCACATCCATCAGCACCACATCATACGGTTGACGGCGGACAGCTTGAAGCACTTCGATTCCGTTCGCCGCCACATCCGCGCGATAACCCAATCGTTCCAGCACGAGGAGCGCCAACTTTTGATTAGTGGCATTGTCTTCCGCCAGTAAAATCGAAAGTGGATGCCGTTTGCCCATTTCAGAGTCAAGTTGGCTTTGATCGGTTTCCCCGATTGCGAGTGCGGCTTCCGTACCAAGAATCCCGGCAAGTGTGTTGTACAACTGCGATGCCTTGATCGGTTTGAGGAGGAATGCATTCAACTCTACATTATCGAATCGTGCTTCTTTCTGACCCAGCGAACTGAGCATTACAATTGCCATTTGACTCGGCTCGCGCAGACGGCGAATTTCGGTTGCCAGCGTGATGCCATCCATCTCCGGCATCTGCCAATCCAGAAAGGCAATGTCGAAGGGATCACCGCGTTTGACCCAAGCGAGCGCTTGAATGGGCGAGTCGGTTGCGTAGGGTAGCATATTCCATGCTTGCGTTTGCAATGTCAGAATACGGCAATTGGTCGCATTGTCGTCGACGATCAAAACGCGTTTGCCTTCCAGGTGCGGCTGTGTGCCTTGCATGTATGCGCGCGCCGTCGGCGGTGTGGTCGCTTCACCCTGAATGGTAAAATGGAATGTGCTCCCTTTACCCGGGATGCCTTCGGATTCAACCCACATCGTGCCGCCCATCAGTTCGCACAGCCGTTTGCTGATCGCGAGTCCCAACCCGGTGCCGCCATAACGCCGCGTCGTCGAAGCATCGACTTGGCTGAAGGAACGGAACAATCGATTCATCCGGTCGGGTGGAATTCCGATGCCGGTATCGCGAACGGTAAAGTGCCAAGTGGCGGGTGATGCAATTTCACTTGATGTTTCGCCGGTCACTTGTTTTTCATCGCATGTGATGCTGACCACCACTTCGCCCTTCTCGGTAAACTTGAGCGCATTGCCGATCAGGTTGACGACAATTTGGCGCAAGCGGGTAACATCGCCGAGAATCGCGATCGGCACTTCGGGGTTGATGACACACGCGAGGTCAATGCCCTTTTCATTCGCTTTGGACGCGAGCAGATCTATCGCACTCTCAATGCACTCGCGCAAAACGAATGGCTGAGATTCCAAATCCATTCGTCCGGCTTCAATTTTGGAAAAGTCGAGAATGTCGTTGATGATGGTGAGCAGTGCATCGCCGCTCGTGCGAATCGTTTCGGCGAACTCGCGTTGCTGTGGATTCAACCCGGTATCAAGCAGCAAACCGGTCATGCCGATCACCGCGTTCATCGGCGTGCGAATCTCGTGACTCATCGTCGCCAGAAACGCGCTTTTGGCTTGCGTCGCGGCTTCGGCCGCTTCTTTGGCTTGATGCAGATCTTCCTCCATGTGCTTGCGTTCGGTAAGGTCATGCACAATTTCGATTGCCCCGACGCGCTCGCCTTTAGAGTCGTACAACGCCGATGCGGTGGCTGATAAAAAGACACTGCCGCCTTTGAGATGCGGCACGTACGTTTCGCCGATGAGCACACTGCCTTCGCGTTTGAGCTGGGCGTACTGCTGGTCCAATTCATTTTCCGGCAGCGTCACTAGATCGATGAGGATGGGACGGCGTTCGCCGTAGAAAGGAATCGCGTATTCGTAATTGCCTTTGCCCAACATTTCTTTCGCGGTGATGCCGGTCATCTGCTCGATCGCGCGATTCCATGCCATCACTTTGCCGTCGCAGTCAATCACGAAAACCGGGTCGGGCATAAAATCGATAATGTCCGCGAGCCGTTGTTGTGATTCTTGCACGGCAATTGCAATCCGATTGAACGATACGACGATTTGCCCCAACTCATCGTGGTTGTCTAATTCGAGTTTTCCGTGCATGTTGCCCTGGGTCAAACGCTGTGAAGCGAGTTCCATGCCCAATACCGTGCGCATGACCGCGCGATAAAAACCCACCCACAAGTACGCGACCAACAACAGAACCGCGACGGTAATGCCCACGGCAAGCGCGCGCTGCTGTTCAAGCATTGCGCGGCGCGCCTGCAATTGCTGGTCAAGCTTGGCCATGCCTGCATCGCCGAGTTGAAAACTGGCTTGCAAGGATAGACTGCCCGCTTGCCAATAGTCCGTGGCTGGAGCGCCAGCCGCCGGTGCATTCCAGGTCTGTGCTACCGCGCTGATAAATTTGGCGGTCGTGTCAATGGCGGATTGGAGTGACTGGGTCAGTTCCGATTGCTGTGCCGCTTGCATACTGCTTTGCACGCCGTCAATGTTGGATTGCAACAAGCCCATCAAGGTCGAGGTGCGCGCCAAGCCAGCCGTCGAATTTTGTTGCGCCATTGCCGTGAGGTCAAGCGCCAACGTGTTCGCCTGCAAGTTTTGCGCTTCTGGCAACTTGAGCAACAGCGCATCGATCAAATAATGGCTGTCGAGTTGCGAATCCAAATAGAGATTAGACGAATTACCCACTTGCGTCATCAGCGCGCGTACATTGGCGACGAGTTGTACATTCAAATCCTGCTCACTGCTCGTGCCGTCGAGCGACGCGGCTTTCAATTTTTGCCAATCGTTTGTGAGCGTTTCAAGCGCGCGGCGGGTGCTCAAGTTATTTTGCGTTTGCCCGTCAAGGCGTGCTAGCGTGGTTAAAGCTTGATCGATTTCTGTGCGCACACGCAGCATTTGGTCTGTGTTGATTCGCCCGGTTTGGAATTGCGCCGCTTCGATTTGATTCTGCAACGCAACTTGATAAAGATTGCGCACCGCACGCCAGTACGCCGTGCCGGTCAATTCTTGATCGACGCGCGTGATATTGGCTTCGATTTGCCCAAGTAGCAAGGCCATCACAAAGGCGAGCGGCAACAGGAACAATAGAGTGATGAGCGAAAATTTTTGCGCCAAGCGCAAGCGGTTCATCAGCCCAACTGCCGGCTGAATAAATCGTTGCGCGATTCCGATACGCGGGTGCGGGTTTGCGGTCATACCTTGCCTCATAGCGACCAATTAATTATGGCGGGCAAACGGCGAACCCTTTTTGAAAGGTCGCGCCGTTTGGATTGCTAAACCACATGATTTTGTTTTCGGCGTTCAGCCAGCCCACTTGCGCGAAAAAATAGTCACAGGGACCACCGAGGGGTAGCTTCCATGACCCATTCGATGGCTGTTCGCTGGTGCCGCTGACAATGGGCAGATCCGTGCGGCTGGTTTCGCCGGTTTGCCGCTGGGTATCTGCACGGAAAATGTACACCTCCCAGCGATAATTTTGCTCCTGCCCCAATCCGTTGAGAAACAATGCGGTGAATTTTAGATCAACACCGCGGACGGGCGGCGGCTCAATGCGCAAATCGGTCACGTACAAGCCGCGCGCAATGGCGGCGGTAGGTATCGGCGGCACGAGCGTTGGCGTGGGAACCAGCGATGGCGTGACGGTTGCCAGGGTTGCTGTGGCCGCAAGCGTGGCGAGTGCTTCCTGGGTCGGCGCGGCAGTAGGTGTCGGCGGCACGCTCGTTGGCGTGGGAGTTGGCGGCAATGTTGCCGTTGCGGTGGGCGGTACACGTGTCGGCGGGATCAGCGTTGGCAGTGCAAACGGCGCAGGCGTCGGTACGCTCAACCCCGGCGCGGACGCACAGCCCGCGCCCAAAATCGCCAACGTCAAACACACGCTCACGCCGAAAAACGATTTGGTCATTTGGGTTCCTTGTTCAAATCAACTGGGTTGCCACTTGCTTGAGCATCGCCGTGATGGAATGTTCCGGATAACGCGTAACGAAAACACCCGCGCTTGCCAGTGTCATCATTTCATCCGAATGCGGCAGGACGGCGGCGACATCGGCGGCATAAATTTTTTCGACGCGCGCTTTTACTTCGGCCGCCGGGAAAATTGACGGCGTTTTGTTTACGACCAACAGCAAACGCGGTACGTTCAACTTGCGCGCCACTTCGATCGTCACGCCGGTGCCTTGATAATCTTGCTGATCGGGACGCATGATGATGAGCAGTATGTCCGAGATTGCAATGGAAAGGAGCGTTTCTTCGTTCAAGCCGGGATGCGTGTCAATCATGAGCACGTCGAGTTTGAGCGTGCGAATCAAATCGCGAAAGCCATCGTTGAGCAAGCCCACATCATAACCTTCGCGCAGGACACGCGCAATCTCACCGGGCTTGATGCTCGACGGAACCAGAAATACACATCCTGGGATTGAGCTTCCCAGGTTCGCCGTTACGTCGTGCGCGGTTTGCTGGATGTCGCACTTGCCCCACAAGTAATCGTTGAGTGAATGCGCCATTTTATCTTCGGCCAGCCCGAACAAAACATGAATGCCGGGTGAGGCAATATCGGTATCAACCACGCCAACGCGCTTGCCCTGCATGGCGAAAAGCGCCGCGAGGTTGGCGGTCGTGTTCGACTTGCCGGTGCCACCGCGAAAGGAATGGACGGAAATAACTTTTGACATGATTCAACTCCTGTGGTCACGATTCAATATTTTCGCGTCGAGTATTGCGTCGAAAAAATTATTGTCGCCGTACGGCGAGCAGTGTGATATCGTCGGATGCATCGGCACTGCCAATATATGCTTGCACGCTGGCTTGAATGCGGTCCAGCAACTCAGCCGCCGTAGTCGTGGGCTGCGTCAAAATGGTATTGAGACGTTCAGCGCCAAAAAGTTCGCCGTCGCTGTTTTGCGCTTCCGGAATGCCATCGGTAAACGCAACCAACGTGTCGCCCGGCTCGAGGTGCGCCTCTCGAATTTCAAAGTGCGTGCCGGGGAACAAGCCCACCGCGGAACCGGTCGTTGCTAACTCTTCTTTGATCCCGGTGGAATTGATGAGGAATGGCTTTTCATGTCCGCCATTAACATACAACAGCGATCCCGTCACAGGGTCCAGAATTCCAAAAAAGATGGTGGCGAACATGGAGGTGTTACCATGCGTGTTGGCGATATAATCGTTGGTCAACTCCATCGCATTCTTTAACGCACTCGTGCCGATGGATGGCAATACGCGTCGCCCGCCGTCAGCCGATTCGGTGTGTCCCGCTTCGGTAAAATCGCCCATCCACCGCAACGAATAGTTTTGTTGCGCGAATGAGTGTACGAAACAGCGCCATGAACAACGCCGCGCCCACGCCCTTGTCGCACACGTCGCCGACCACCAGACCGAGCCGCCGGTTTTGGATGAGCGGAAAGCAATCGTAGAAATCACCGGCGACCTGACGCGCCGGCTTGAATCGCGCAGTAATTTCCCAGCCAGGAAATTGAGTGAGTTCCTCCGGCAGAAAACTCGCTTGAATCTGGCGGGCAATTTCCATTTCGTGTTCGAAAGAGATTCCCATGTTAATAAAGCTCCGGCATTTCGATCGGTTCGGGTTGCGGTTTGCACACGCCGCAAAAGAGCGCGTCGGAGACGACAACCGCTTTGGGTACGTTCGCTGCGCCGACGTAGATGGTGGATGGCGGGCATCTTTTTCATATGCTCTTTGCACAGCGCACGTCCGCAGAATTGGCACACGCCGCGCGCATCTTCTTCACAGTGAAAGCATTTCATTTCTGTGCCTCCTCGTCGTGCTCTACCTTGCCATCGAGCGCCGCCCACAAATTCGATGGTAGCGCGCGACCGCGTTTCGGCGCGAGTCGGATGCGGTACTGCGTGACACCGTGCATTTCAATTTCGCGCATGTAACCCTTGCCGCACAAATCGTCCAGCAATTCGCGTGTTTGCTTTTCATCCTGTGCGAGAAATGTGACTGCGTCTGCCAATGTAACTTGCTGTTGGCGAATCACCCAATTCAGCAAACGACTAGGCGCATCCGGCATTGTGAGCAGATCGGACATTTGCAAGCCCGGCGATTTTTCGCGCGCGTCCAATTCGCCTTGCACGCGATCAAATAATCCTTTGCTCAAGTGTACCCCCTTGGGCAGTGTTCAGTATTCAGTGTTCAGTAATCAGTGAAGAGCAAACACTGGATACTGATTACTGATTCCTATTAGTTTTTTCTTCCAAAGTGCTCCACAAACTTTTCTTTGATGAAGCGGCGCGCGTTTCAAGCGTTTGCCCCAAGCGTCCCCACAGCGGCTCGGTCTCCGGTGGCAGAATCGAGCGGACGTACGACATGCAGTAGACGCCCAGCCCGCGCCGCACGTTGTCAATTTCCTGGCGCAATGAACCGATTTGCGCATCGAGTTCCGCGCGTAATTTCGGATCGGGGGTGAGCGTTTGCACTTTGCGCTTGAGTCCAAGTTGCGCCTGCAATTTCAAAAATGCTTCGACTTGTTTGCGTTTGTCTTCGCCAAAACTTTTGCCCACCGGTTCAAGGAGCCGGTCGAGATCATCCAGCTTTTGCACGACAGCAGACTCGCCGGCAGAAACGCCCACTTGCGAGTTCAAGGTTTCGTTCAGCCAGCGGCGTTCTTCCGCCAAGCCCCAAAAGATGAATGCGCCGATCAGCACGACGCCGCCCAAGCCGATGCCGAGCGCAAAAAGCATCGTCAAGCCACCCGCGCTCAGGTTGACAACGTTGTTAAATGTGATGTGTAGCATCATTGCCGCGCCCCAGCCGAGGAACAGTGATGCAAACCGACTGATGCCGCGCCCATAGCGCAAGCGCCCCAGCGCAATGCCGACGAGCGCGGTTGCGCTACCGTGCATCAACGCCGTGGAGAACGCGCGGCTCACGGCGACGAGCAAGCCCATTTGTTCGTCGGCGCGGCTGAGGTAGAGCATATTTTCCAAGATGGCAAAGCACGCGCCTGTCGCAAAGCCATAAATCGCGCCGTCGACGAAATAGGTGAAATCGGAACGGCGAACGTAATAGACGAGGATGAGCGATTTGCAGATTTCTTCGACGATGGGCGCGACAAGCGTGACAAGCAATGTGAAACTGACGAATCCCAGGATGTAGCTGTTGATTTGCAGTGCGAGCCAGAATGCGATAATGCCCCAGCCGAAACAGACGATCACGCCTTTGATGCTGCCGGAAGCGTAGAGATCAAGCCAGCGGACGAACGCGAGAAAGAGCAGCGGCACGGCAACGGCGACGATAATTCCCCAAATCACGATTCGGTTCCTTGTTTCGCCAAACAAAAACGCACTACCGCGAACGCGCAAGACACGCTTTGCGGGCAGTGCGTTACCTCATTGGATCGAACTCTGGCATACCACTTTACTTGCGGGCAATGCATCATTGTTCCTTGTTGCGCCCACTAACCGGTCCGCGCAAAAGAAATCGTTCCAACCATTCGTGCGCGTTAGCCAGCTCAGTGTTGATTCATTTTTGATTATATGACGCAGGCGAAAGAGTGTCAATTGAAGAGTCCCGGGAGATACGTTAAAGTACCGGTGAGGAGGGTGGGATTGGACGGCGTGATGACGAGACCACCCGCCGTCCCGAACAACTCGCCGACTGGTGTTTGCGTCATTACTACACCCACAACGATAGCGACGACGACGACCACGCCAACAATCGCCAAGATGATTTTGTTGCGATTGTTCATTTTGAGTTTCTCCTTTCTTGGATGAGCATACTTGCACTGGCAAGACCGGCGAGGTCACGCCACTGACACCGAGACCTCGCCGATCAAGTTATTTGGCAATACCTCGGTGGTTACTCGCCTGGACGTATTGTCCCTGGCGGATTAACAATCACCGTCATGGTGGCAGTGCGTCCCTCGGGGCAGGAAACGGTCAGCGTCGAAGTTCCTATCGTGTAGGCGTACAGAGTCACCGATGTGGCCGTCTGCGGCGAACGAGTCTGCCAATTATTTACCCAAAACTGTGCGGGCGCATTCGGGTTGGTCGAAGTCAGCGTCCAGGTGCAACTCTCTCCCGAGGGCGAGGCAATGGGATTCGATTGATTCCCAACCATTAGAGTTAGAGAATCATTCCGAAACGCAAAGGGTTGGACGCCCAGAGCGATGCTACCGGTGCCTGAATTGCCACACTGCGCGGTGATCGTTGTGGATTGGGTTGCCGTTGCCCCTTGGATCGTGGCGCTCTTACCAGTGGTAGCGCCCACAAAGGTAATCCCATTGTTTGAGCTAGACC
>JBBIUF010000011.1:0-57594 GCA_037440365.1 Chloroflexota bacterium | reverse complement strand
TTCGTCGCGTCGGCGCGTGTCGCCAGCTTGCCTTCCACTGCCGCTTTCGACAGCATCACCGCATCCGCGACGAGCGCGTTCACCGCGTCAATCGCCTGGTTCAAATTGTTCTTGATTTCGTTAAAGTCACCGTTGTACTTGTCCGTGATTTTCGCCGGAATGTCGCCCTTGGCGATCCGATCCACGTATTCCGCCGCCACGTTCAGCGGTCCGATCACCGCGTCGAGCGTGTCGTTCACGCCTTGCACAATTTTGCGATAGTCGCCTTGATGTTTCGTCGCGTCGGCGCGTGTCGCCAGCTTGCCTTCCACTGCCGCTTTCGACAGCACGTTCGCATCCGCCACGAGCAGGTTCACGGCATCAATGCATTGGTTCAAATTGTTCTTGATTTCGTTGAAATCGCCATTGTATTTGTCTGTGATTTTCGCCGGAATGTCACCCTTGGAAATCCGATCTACATATTCCGCCGCCACGTTCAACGGTCCGATCACGGCATCGAGCGTATCGTTCACGCCTTGCACAATATCGCGGTACCCACCCTGGAATTTGCTGACATCGCCGCGCGTTGCCAGTTTGCCGTCCACCGCCGCCTTGGTTAGCATTTTGGCTTCCGCCACCAACCCGCGCAGGGATTCGTTCGTCGCTTTCAGCGCCGGAGCGATTTCGTCCTGGGCGTCTTTGCCAACGACCTCGCTACTCAAATCGCCTGCCGCAATTTTCTTCATCGTGCCAATGACAACGTTTTGCAGGTCTTCCGCAAACGCATCCATCGCCTTTGCCAGGATACCAATCTCATCGTTGCTCGTCATCTTTAGGCGCAGACCCAGATGCCCCTTGCTCATTTCTTGCATCATCGCCACGCCTTTGGCTAGCGGGGTTGTAATCATCCGCGCCAAGAACACACCGATCACCATCGCCAATAACACGCCGATCAAGGTAACCACGATCGTCATGATCGTCGAAGAGGTAAAGGTCGCAACACCCTGCTTGTTGAGAGCATCAGCTTCTTTAGTGTTAATGTCGATCAGATTCGCCAGCGCCGTATCCAATGCCTTGCGCGCATTGGACGCCGACCCACCATCCAACAATGGCTGGAGCGCGCCCTTGTCGTTCCCCGCTTTTGCCAACTTGATGACATTGGCAATTTCACTCTGATACGTTGCCCACGCCGCGTCATATTTCACCAAGCCATCTTTTTCGGATTGGAGCAAAAACGTATCACGATAATCCTTTACCTGCTTCTCAACTTCGGCAATCTGGGTGGTAATGTCTTGTTCCGTCGTGGCACGCCCATCAGTCACCAACAGATATTTGTAGACATCGCCGCGGATGGCGTACACCGCGGTTCTTGCCGCGCCCAACTGCTCAATCGGCAATGTGCGATCATTGTACATGGACGTCATGCCGTCATTGATACTCTTCATGTTGAAGAACCCAATCACTGCCACGACAACAATAATCGCCGCGACTGCCAAGTACCCGCCGATCAATTTCGTCCCAATCTTGACATTCTGTAACATGTTGCCTCCTCTTTGAGTGGACGCTTGTCCATCGTTTTGTTGAAAGCTATCTGGCTAGAAAAATCAGCTAGTCCCGTTCAATCGCGCGCCGCACATTGTGAAGCGATTCCAGCAAAACCGCCTGCGCGTTTTCGCTTAGCGGATCGCCGTGTCCAAAATAAATGGTCCGCACGTCTTTTTGGCACAAGCGCTCTAGCGCTTGGACAAAGCGCGGCTCGTAGGTGCCGTTCACCGAGCGAATAATCACCGGCGTATCGCCGACAAATAAAACGCCGTCGGCTTGGCAATAGAGGCAAATCGAATCGTCGCTATGCCCCGGCGTATGGATCACTTCAAAAAAACGATCCCCACAGTGCAACAATTGCCCGTCTTGCAAAACCACATCGGCGCCCGCAAATGCGGACAAGGCATACACGACGGGTTGGTACAGTTCGCGAATCTTCGGCAAGAACGCGGTATGATCGAAATGGCTATGCGTCAGAACGACCTGCTCGACACTTTTCTTGCCGACGCCGGTTGGCGCATGGGCGAGTTGCTCCACGATCGCGGGATCATTGCCGACATCGATCAACGTGTTGACATCGTCAATGGCGCTCCAACTGCCTAGCACGAGATACACGTTACTGGAATACACCATACTTTTCGGTTGAATCAAATTAGCGATGCGCATTGGTTATCAGCTAGAGACTGATTTTTTGGTACAACTGCGCCGCTTGCGTCACTTGGCGAAAGAGCGGTTCGGTTTCGGGCGGCAGTTTTTGCGTTTGCTCGGTGACAAAATAACCGCCATCAATCAACGCGCCGTGAAACATTTTAATCACATCCACGCGCTCTTGCGGCGTAAAATGCAGTAAAACATTCTTGCAGACGATCAGACCAAAGTCCGTGCGGATTGGTTTGAGCGACAAGAGATTGTGCTGTTCAAAATGCACCGCATTCCGAATTTCATCGCTCAAGTGCAAATGATCGGGTAATGCGTCCGGCTCAAAATACCGTTCAAGGATTTCGGGCGGAATGCGTCCCAGTTCCGTTTTGGGATACGCGGCATGGGTGATAATTTCACCAAAGTTACTCTCGTCAATATCGCTGGCGGAAATCCGCACGTTGCGAAACAAGAACCGGCCCATATTTTCGCGCAGGATGATCGCAATCGAGTATGGCTCCGGTCCCATGGCGCAACCGGCATCCCAAATGCGGATGTACATATTTTGCTTGAGCGTGGGGATTGCGTGTTCCACAATCAGTTCAAGCGTTTGGGTATCGCGAAAGAAAAAAGTAAACGCCATCTAGCTGACTTCTTCGTGAATGACGATGCGTTCATCGCGCAAGAGCGCTTCCAGGTTGAGGATGATTAGCATATCTTTGGTGACGCCTTGAATGAATTCTTCCTTGGCCATCGCTTGCGCGACCAAGCCCGGCTTGATCTCCGAGGTCTCGACGCTGGTTGCGCCTTTTACATCATCCGCCAGAATGCCCACTTCCAAACCGATCGCGCTGACGAGAATCACCTTGGTCGAATCGCTCAACTCGGTTTTCTGCACATTGAAAAACGAGCGAATGTCCACCACCGAATAGATCGAGCCGCGAATGTTGATCACGCCGACGACGAAATCGGGCGTGCACGGCACGGGCGTAATATCGCGCAAGGGTTGGACTTCGCGGACATATTCAGTCGCAATGCCATAGGTTTCATTCGCCAGCGTAAAAACGACCAGCGGCATACTTTCGCCGGTTTGCGTCTCGGCGGACTTGGCCAAGGCGCGCGCGCGTTCTTCCAGAATCGCCTTGATTTTTTCCGGCGACATGGTTTTTTCACCGGTGGCTTGGGCTTGGGACGTGCTTAGCCGTTCGCGCACCTTGTCCCAATCCAATTTTTCTTTTGGGCCTTGCATCATTCTGGTCTTTGAATTTGCCATCATGCCCTCTTGACGATACGCGTCCGCAAAGTTTGCTTGCGTTCGATCCAGTTAATTCGATTCAGCCAATTGTCTTTTTACATTTCAGTGGCCAGTTGAGTGTCCACCAGTTCGAGCAAGCGTCCCACCACCAAGCCGTCACCTTCCGGCACAAGTTCTTCACGCGGCTTGCCGCCCAAGAGTTGACGCACGTTGTGCAACGACTTGCGCGCTTGGATCAGGTCGCCTTGCGCCAGGCAAATCTGGGCGAGATTATAATGCGCGAGCACAAACGCGCGGTCGAGATAAATCGCTTTTTTAAGCACATCCAGCGCCATATCCAACAAGCCATTTTGCTGATAGATCATCGAGAGTGTATAGTACGGTTCGGGATGGAGTTTATCAATTTTGAGCGCGCGCTCGCACCACGCTTGCGCTTCTTCGAGATTGCCCTTGTTGGCATAAATTTTGCCCAGCGTGTAATACGTTGGCGCAAAGTTGGGCACTTGATCGAGTTTCTCATATAGCTTGACGATCGCATCATCCGTTTGACCGCTTTGCATTAGCGCAAGCGCGACCACAAACGGATCGGGCGGCGGCGTTTGCTTTTGCGCCACAGTCACAACGGGCTTGGCTGGAATCGGCACAGGCATCGGGTCGGGCAGAAAGACAACCGTGGGCGGAGACACCAAGGGCATTTTGGCTTGTGGTTTGGCAGAACGCGAGACGGGCTTTTGGTACACCACCGCACCCGGATAATTGCGGGCGCAAAATTCGCCGTAAAAAACCATGTTCGGTTCTGCCGCACCGGGGATGAGCCAGCCGTCTTCGGTCAAGCAGTTGTAAAAATTACCTAAAACGCGCTGGGTCACTTGCGGTGTAAAATAAATCGTCACGTTGCGGCACAAGATCACATCCATCGCGTTGGTATTATTCGTCAGCGAGGGGTAACTGTCCTGCACCAAGTTCAAGTATTCAAACGTCACCATCCGCTTGATTTCGTCAGCCAGCGCAAATTGGCGGTTGACGTTCAAGTGAAAATACGCATCCTGAATCCGCTTTTCGACACCGCGAAACGACCAGGCGCCGTATAGCCCGGCTTTGGCTTTCCGCAACGCTTCGCGATTAATATCGGTCGCCAAAATGGAAATGTTCCAACTTTCCAAATGCGGAACCAACTCGCGAATCAAGATCGCGACCGAGTAGGCTTCTTCACCCGTCGCGGAACCAGCGCTCCAAAAACGAATGCGCCGATTCGAATGTTCGCGTTGCGCGATCAAGGCAGGCAAGATATTTTTGGCGAGCACATCAAAATGGCTCGTGTTGCGAAAAAAATACGTCTCGCCCACCGTCAGCGCGCTAATCAGGCTGTCCCAGATCGGGCTAGAGCTGGAACTCGATTGCAACCGCGAATAGAGCTGATCCAGACTGGTGCAACCGGTCGCGTCCATCACTTCAGCCAAACCGCGACTGAGCGATTTTTGTTTGCCATGTTCAAAATCAAACCCCATGCGTTCAAGCACAAACAAACGAAACCGTTCGTAGTCAGCCGGCGACAGCACCAACTCACGGCGCGCGCCATCCGCGCGTGACTCGGTGCGGTGCATCCCATCATAATTCGCTGGATATAATTTTAACGGTTGCGCCGGATCGTTTTTCGCCGCGTCTTCGCCCGGCTTTGCTCCAGATGTCATGCCGCACCCTCTGCGCGATTTCGCTTGACAGATTCGGGTTCCAATTCGCCAATATCCGCGAGCAACGTACGGGGATCAAGGATCAAGATCAAGTGATTACCCTGCTTGCCCACCGCTTGGAGATATTCCATATCCGAGCCAATTTGATCCGGCGGCTCGATATTCGCCGCTGGCATCGTTAACACTTCGGTGACCACATCCACCGTCAGCGCAAGCGTGTGTCCGCCCGATTGCGCGATCACGAGTTGCGTGTAAATATCGGTTGGCTTGTCCGGCAAGCCACAGCGTTTGCGAATGTCAATCACCGGGATGACCTTGCCGCGCAAATTGAACATGCCCTGCACATAGAGAGGCGCTTTCGGCGGGCGCGTCAGCGCGACCATGCGCACCACTTGCACCACATTACTAATGTCCAGCGCGTACACCTGCTCGTCCAGCTTGAACGTCAGCAGTTGCGCATCGCTGGCTTTTTTCGGCGTCAGGTTCTTGGTTTCCGTTCGCGTCTCGGTGGACATGGCAACTCCTTGAGCCAAACCTGGCTAGTGCGTAAAAATTGTTGAAGCCGTGATCCCGTTCGGCGTCGTAACCGTCGCCACATTGGTCGTCCCGGTTTTAATCGTGGGCGTAACATTCACCGTAATCACCATTTGCTCGCCCGGGTTGAAAATATTCGGCTCGACAATTTCAGTGATTTGCTGAGACCACTGCGTGGAATAAGCGTACCATTTTGCCTGATCGACGCTATTGGCATCGGTGTAATGCAAAATCACATCCCATTGGTTAAAGTCGGCGAACTTTGTGTTGCCCGTATTTTGCACGGTCACATAGACCTGGTTGCCAGAAAAAGCCGCGGTTGCGCTGACCGCCGTCAACCCGGTGCGGGCTTGCGCGCCGATGCGCTCTTGCATGACGCGCGATGCATCCGCGAGTTGCGCCTGGGAATTGAGCGAGTATTGGGTTAGCCCCAGGATCGCCAACACGAGAATGGCAACAACAATCAACGCAGAAATGACTGTCTCCATAGATTATTGCCAGCTAAAATATTCTTCTGCGCCAATCCCGTTGGGCAGAGAGATTTTAATGAAATAGCGCGCGCCGGCAACCAGGGTCGGATAACCGACAATGTTGATCCGGAGCGTCGCCGCTGGAGTCCAATCGGACGCATTCTCAATGGTGTATTCCCAATGCGGCGTCCCAGTGCCATACGGGATGCGCGCAAAATTGCCTTCCGGTCCAAAAAACACATCGGACAAATCTGCGCCGACAATGCGAATCGAACCGACATTCTTGACCCACACCAACACATCACTGCTCGTGGTGGGCTTGGTGGCATGAATGATTTCGATCTGAGTCTTCATGCGATCATCCGCGCGGCGTTCCATCCCCGTAATCGCATCATTGCTTTGCATAATGGCCGGGTAGAGCGCGTTGAACATGGCGACTGCAGACACCACGCCGGCAATAATGAGCAAAGCCGTGACGATCGTTTTATCCAAGACTGGCCTCCTCGATCAAAGCCAATGCTTCGTCGGGATTCGCCGCGCGTCCCAGCAGTTTGTCCAATTCCAAAATGCCATTCAGCACATCGTTCGCCGCAACTTTTTCTGGCGTTTCCTTGTTCAACGAGGCAACCGCCATCAGCGAACTCTTGACATCGGCTGGCATGTACCCTTTGCGCCCGTAGATATCAATGACCTTGACGGTTCGCGGTCCGCCAATCTTGCCACCCGAGTTCATCACCCATTCCAGTAACTTGGGTAAACTCGCGCCCGCGCCACCCGTGTTCGAACGCACCTCATCGAGCGAAACTTTTTTCGCCGCTGGCGCAGGCACGGCTTCAACGATCGGTGCAACCGGCGCAGGTGCGGCTGGCGCTGGCGCGGGAACTTGTTTCGCGCGCAGAGCTTCGACCGCCTGAATCGTTCCATCGGAGGGACCAGCTTCTTCGGTCCGCAAAGCCGGATAGTAATGCACCAAGACTTGCTCTTGAATGTCCAACAAGGTGCGTTGGATTTCGTTCTTGAGAATTTTCATTTCATATTCAAGCGTTTTGACACGTTGTTCTAATTCCATCGTATAGCTCCTTTTTCTATTTGACCGAGCGCCAAACCCTGGTCAATCAATCACCGCATACTTGTATGATACCTTGATTTGACACTAAACGCAAAAACGGTCTCACGAAAAAAACAGTAATTAGAACAGACATTCCAATCTACGGCGATCGCTGACGCAGGCGTGCGACCTGATCGAGCAAGGCGGCGCGTTGATCGGCAGGCGCGAGAGTTGCCGCTAATTGCGCTTGCCGCAACGCGGCGGCATAGTCGCCCGTTTGTTCATACAGCGCCGCGATCTGTTTATGCGCGTCCCACACGTTGGCGGCTTGAGGCGCGAGCGCGATATAGTGTTGGTAGGCTTGAATCGCCTTGGCCGAATCGCGTTGCATTGCGTACGCTTGACCCAACGACCAAAACGTTTGGGCAATCCGCGGATCGATGGTCGCGGCTTGGTTTAATTTTTTCAGCGCGGCATTCGCATCCTGCTTGGATTCCAGATCGAACCCCGCCGCTTCATTCCATAATTTCGCATCGCGCGGTCGTTGCACAAGCGCCTGCGCGTAATCTAACGCGGCTTGATCAACCAATGCCTGGCGCGCCTCACTTGGCGCAACGGTTGCCCATTGGCGATCCATTTGCGCCAACGCCACGGTGAGATCAGGATTCAACGGATTGAGTTCGCGTCCGCGAAGCAACACCGCGCGCGCGGCAAGATACAGATCATTTTGATTCAACGTCAGCAGTTGTGACACGGTGAATTGCGACACGACATCGAACGCGACGCGCGCATCAAGCCGCCCGGCCAATTTGGCATCCGCCAATGCCGCGTGACCTGCCAGCGCCGCACCGTAACCACGATAATAGACATCTTCGAGCGGCGCGCGCTCAATTGCCCATTGGTCGAGCGCAATGGCATATTCCAGGTTAAGATTCTGGGCATAATTGTACGCGGTATCCGCGCGCACGGCATTCAAATTCACCGAGTCGCACCAGAGACCCGCTACAATCACGATGGGCGCAACCGCGATCAAACTCCAGCGATTCGCAAACCACGCCGAGGGCAATGTGCCAGCGATGAGCCACATGACGATGGCAAGCGCAGAGAGCAACAACGTAACCAGTACATATCCATCGAACAGGCTCACGCGCGTCACGATATAACTCACAATATCCTGCACCTTCAACAAAGTGGGCAAGGCGAGCGCGCCCAGTTGATTCGCGCGGCCAACCGCAAACGCGCTGGCTGAGCCAAATGCAATCAGACTGAGCAAGACGCCGCCGAAAAACAATTCGCGCCGCGATTTAGAGATTGGCTGAAACCCTGCTTCCGCAAAAACTAGAATCAGGGCAATCATCCAGGTAACCAAATCTAGTCCTAAAATAACCAGGGAACTTGCGCCGCGCCTTGCATCAAACGCAAATGTATTCATCAGGATCGTGACGCCACTCAACGCTTGATTGGGGTTGATCACCAATTCGTTTGCCAGCGTGACCAGCACAATGCCGAGCAGCGCGCCAGATCCGGCAATAGCCCCAAGCCAGGTTTGCGGCGTTTCTTCCGCCAATGTGTGATATCCCACCGCGGTGATCACGCCAACAAAAACCCATAACAATAAATTGGTCGCCGCCACACCAAAGCCAAATTGCACTTCGGCGTAATGGGCGACAATACCCGCCACCAGCGCGGCAAGCAAAATGTGATCGAGCGTGTTCGCGGATGGCGCGCTTGAGGTTGGACGCCACGCGCATTGAGCGAGATAGAGCACCAACGCGAGCAACGCGCCAACCGCAATTGCCAGCCCTAGATATTTTGGCGCAAGCAAAAGCGCGAGTGCGCCTGCCGCTAATCCCAACCCCGCCCACAATCCGATAAACCAGTTCCGTTCCTGGTTCGTGTTGATCAATTTCAGCGCACGCAAGCCAACCAGCAAAAATCCACAAAACAAAATTTGATTTGCCAGCAAACCGAGGATGCCACCGTTCACCAACGCATCCCAGGTTTCGTTATGACTGCGCCCGATGAGTGTATCGCCGCCATAGCCCGTTTGCTGAATCAATGCCAGCGGAATGTACGGCGCATAGACCAAGTACAGCGTTTCAGGACCGTAACCAATCAGCGGGCGAATGGCGTTGAGCGCATCCGGTGTACCATCTGCAAACTGGATCGGCGCGTGCGGCGACATCAAGTTTGCGACACCTTCCCAGGTGAGCATACGCGCATCCGCGCTGTCACCCGGATTGCTGGACAGATCAAGCAAACGGCCCAAACCAGACGCGCCGCGCAAATTAGACAATGGCGTGTTAGGCACGGTTGCCAATAACACCGCAACGACACCCAGCACGCCAACACCAATCAAGCCGCGCGCAAGATTGACACGGCGCGTGATCAACGCGAATAGAATTGCAAATACGCCCAGCCCCGCCAGCCAACCCAGGAATGGACCACGACTACTCGTTTGAAACAGAGCGGCGCCTTGCAAAATAGCAATGCCGCCATAAACCAAAAATAAAATCCAAGGCTTGGGTTGTTGACGCCACGTTTGAAAAAATTTTGCCAGCGTGACAAAAAATATCATGCCCAAGTAGGCGGCAAGATAAACGGGATTCCCAAACGTTCCTGTCGCGCGATTACCCGCAAACGTTTCGCCGAACACAGGATCCATGCCCGCGCTTTGGATGAGCGCGTAGAGGGCAACCGGCACACTGGTTAGAATAGCCGTGACGATCAAGCGATCGAGTTGAGCGCGAGTGCGGAGTGTTTGCGCGATCAAGGCAAAGATGACAATGTATGCAAGCGTGGTATAGACGCCCTGCATCCGCGTGTACGAACCCAAAAGCGAAACCCGCGGCGCAATGGACAAGAGTGTGGAAAGCAAATACGCGGCGACGAAAATGAGCGTGGGTAGAACGAGCGCGCTGCGCCAAGACTTGACCGTTGGGCGGCGCAGGAATTGCCGCGTTTCGATTTGAAGCACGATCCATGCCGCCGCCATCACAGTGGCAATGGAGCGTAAGAGGACGAGTTTATCCGCTTCAAAGCCGCGCCGCGAGTCGAGATTAAAAAACAACGGCGTCACAACTAACGCAGTGAGCCAGCTGACTTGAATTATTTTTTCGCACAGGGAGGAAAGTTTGCTTGATGGCATCATGAAATTCTACAAACTAGATTTATCCGACTCGTTTAATTGCGCGTTTTGTGCGAATCGCGAGCGGTTCGGTCGAGCACGCACGCTCCGCCGAACCGCTCGTCTTGCTAGTGCAACTAGACCGCTTGACGTCTAGTGGAGATCAGTGAACGTATCGATTTGGGCTGGCAACGTTCGTTCGAGCAACATCGTACCACCGGTCGGCGGCTTGATTTCGACAGCGAACGTATTGTTGGAGGTCAAGGTCACACCACTTGGCACCCATGCTTGAATCACAGCCAAACCGCCTGTAGGCAAAATATAGGAACCAGAACTTCCCGTGCAATTGGTGCACGTCGTTACAAGCCAATATCCGGCACCCGCCGAGTTTCCACCTAATGGGTTGAGATCTGTATTGGTAGTGGAATCGCGGTATGTGAAACGAACCTTTGCCGTAGTCGCGCCAGTATTCAGGTCAACCGACGATCCACCCGCTACAGTCGAGAGCGCAAATGTTAAATAGTCAACATTCGGCAGCGTGGCGCTGTGCGCAATAATGCTCCCTTTCAACTCCATCGAACCACGGACTTCTTGCAAGCCTGCATACGCCGCTTCCTTGCTCCGTTCGGTCAAGAACGTGCCGGTCGAAAGCACGGTAAAGGCGAAGATGGCGGCAACCACCACAAAGGCGATCAAGATAATCGCAGTTTCCAACGCCGTGATCCCACGTTCGTCTTTCATCATTCGGCCCAGTTTGGTATTCATGTCCATTCTCCTTTGATTCCTAATCGTGAATTTCCAGTAAGCAGAACACGCCCTAGTGCAAATCAGTCACCGAGTCAATCCGGGCTGGCAAGGTCCGTTCAATCAACAATACACCACCCGTCGGGGGTTTGATTTCAAGCGAAAAGACTGCATACGCCGTCAAATTCGTTGCATGGGTTGGAGTCACCGTCACCGTCGCCAAAGCACCCGGGCTTAGAATCTTGTTGCCAGTGCCTGTACACGCCGCACAACTCACGCTCCAGTTGTTCCCTGCCGGTAGAATGTCGTTAAAACCCTTGTCGTGAAACGTAATTTGGATCTTGGCAGTTCCGCACGAATTCAACGTATCGCACAAGTCCACCGACGAACCGCCTGCAACCGAAGCCAGGTTCAGAATAAACGAATTCACTTGGCCTGATGCGGCAGTCCCATTCGCGACCACACTGCCCTTCAATTCCAACGAGCCACGCACTTCTTGCAAGCCGCTGTACGCCGCTTCCTTGCTCCGTTCGGTCAAGAACGTGCCGGTCGAAAGCACGGTAAAGGCAAAGATCGCGGCAACCACCACAAACGCGATCAAGATAATCGCCGTTTCCAATGCGGTAATCCCGCTTTGATCCTTCAGCATCCGATTCAATTTAGCGTTCATTTTTACCTCTCCTTGAATGTTCGAGTTTAAAATTGTTTTCCAGATGATTGGCGTCCGTCATATCGTAATCTCGTCATCCTCCTTCTGCAAAACTTTTGCAGAGCGTCGAGCGATCCGATTTCTGTCTCGAAGATGACGCCACTATAGCATGGGACACCACCGAATACTCTTTCAGAATTATTACAAAATAATTCGGGTGAATTTTACGCAACGGTTTACGTACCAGAGGACACGCTAAAAATAAAGCGAACACAGAGCAAAATCCTCTGTGTTCGCTTGGAGCATGGAATCGAAACTGGAACAGCTAGGCGCGCACACGCCGGCGTAACAGCTCAACGATCGCAAGCACGATCCACACGCCGACGCCAATCAATAAAACCAGGGCAACAAAAAGCCATGCGGCTGGCATCACGGTATTGAGGACCGCAACGCCTAGCACAATGACGGTGATAAACAAGAGCCACACCGGACGCGCGCGCATAAACGTAATGGCATTGCGCCAGGTCATCCGTTGCCACGTGGGGTCATCTTGTTCCAACAACAGGACGAGCGGATACATTTGGAGTAAGAGCCAGATGAACGCTAACGCGACCCACCCGGCGCGTAACCAGGTTTCCAATGCCGGCGCGAGCGCAAAGGGCAGTTGACTACCCGGCAGGTACAAATAGATGTTGGTAAAGAGCACAATCGCGAGAATAATGTTGAGTAAGGCCAACAGCCACGCCCTTTTCTCCCACCGTTGCGGCGTGTTTACCTTCGATGGCAAATTCTTCTCAATCTCTACCAGCGTTTTTTGGATTTCTTCTTTAAGCGTTTTGACTTCGCGCTCTAATTCTTCGATGCGTTGTTCTAATTCCATGGTACCTCTTTCGCTCAGTCCCAACTCGCAGTCGAGCTGGGCTAGGGTCACGCTCAGGTCAGCGCAGTATTTTACGACGGGGCGAAAAAATAGCCGCGTCCGCGCACAGTCCGAATGAGTTGCGGCGATTCAGGTCCCGGCTCGATTTTTTGGCGCAAGCGAAACACCGATGACCGAATGACGTTTTCCACCGTCCACTTGTCCATGCCATCATAGCCCAGCGCCGCGCTCGCCAATTCGTTGCAGGTCATCACTTGGTTCGGATGTTCCATCAACGCAATCAAGATCGCCATTTCGCCTTCAGTCAATTCGACAGTGCGCGGCGGCTCGGTGTTGAGGATCACCACACGTTTTTGCCGATCCAATGACAAACCGCCACTGGGCGTTTCTTTTTGTGTCGTCTTGATCGCATCCGCCACCGCTTGCGCCGAAGGGCTGAGCGGGCTGGCCTGTCCTTGATTCAACACACTCAACGCATTCCCAACCATGTCCAATAGTTTGCGGCGTTGCGTGTCTTGCAAACGCTCTTCGAGCGCGCGGGTTAACATCACGTCCAAGTCTTCTGGGATGCACGGTTTGATCAGATAATCCACCACGTTCAGCCGCATCGCCGCAATCGCGCTTTCAACCGAAGCATGCGCGGTCAGGACGACAATCAACAAATCACGCCGCATCAACCGCGCGCGTTGCATCACTTGAACGCCATTCGTCCGGGGCAAAACAGGATCGAGAATTAAGACATCAAACGAGGAGGTGGCGAGGAACGCAAAAGCATCCGGCGCAGAGCCAGCTTCGGCAACACGATAGCCCAGCCCTTTGAGCCCTTTGGCTGTTGCCGCACGCGCTTTTGAATCTGCATCTACAATCAGCACATTGGCTGATGCAGAATTGGGTTGAGCCAGCTCAGTCATATCGCCTGTTTTCCGCGAACAAGACAACGTTGTCGTGCCCCGACCACAAGCAATCTTGCATCCAAAGACAAGCGCGATGTTTTGCAAAGAGCAAATAAAAACCAGCGCAGTGTATGCGCCCTGCTCTCTTCGGCAACTCGGCGACCATGCTCCTGATGGAGTTTAGACCCGTAGCTTTGCGTCATCGTCTTTCGACGGATTTGCTCATATCGGAGAAACAATCTTCAACTCGCTTGTATTATATGGCGCATTAGGCGAACGCGCAAATAGGAGGATGGGGCTAACCGTTTACTTGGCCGCCAGCAGTTCATGCCTGCTTGACCGAGCGGGACCCACCGGATCGGCAAAAGCCAATTGACTTTCAACCTGAATGGGATATACTCGGTCTATGCTTATTCATCAATGAAGATGGTCGCCCAACGGACTTGCCTTTGGGCGTTTTGTTTTCACAAGGAGGTGAACCGCTCGCAACACAATTCGTGATCAGCGCAACCAACAAGACCAACCAATTTTTCGGAGGAAAAGTATGAAACGCATTCTAGTTCTCGCATTGCTCATGCTCGTGATCGCTGTCGCCGCGTGCGCGCCTGCCGCCACGCCCGCGCCGGCAGGCAACCCTGCCGCGACAGGTTTGGACGCGCTCGTCGCCGCCGCAAAAGCGGAAGGGCAACTGACCGTCATTGCGTTGCCACATGACTGGTGCGGTTATGGCGATATGATTACCGCCTTTAATAAAAAATACGGCATCAAAGTAAACGAACTAAACCCGGATGCTGGCTCGGGTGACGAAATCGAAGCGATCAAGGCAAACAAGGACAATAAGGGTCCGCAAGCGCCTGACGTGATCGACGTGGGTTTGTCTTTTGGTCCCTCTTCGAAAACCGACAAATTGATCCAGCCGTACAAAGTTGCCACATGGAATTCGATCCCAGCCGATGCCAAAGATGCTGAAGGGTACTGGTACGGCGACTATTACGGCGTGATGGCGTTTGAAGTCAACAGTGACATGGTCAAGCAACCGCCAGCCGATTGGGCCGATTTGCTTAAACCGGCGTACAAGGGCCAGGTTGCGCTCGCGGGCGATCCGCGCGCGTCGGCGCAAGCGATTCAGAGCGTTTATGCCGCGGGTCTCGCCAATGGTGGCACCCAAGACAAAGCCGCGGATGCGGGTCTGAAATTCTTTGCCGATCTCAACAAAGCCGGCAATTTCGTTCCCGTGATTGGCAAAGCCGCGTCGGTCGCCAAAGGCGAAACCCCCATCCTCTTGCGCTGGGACTATAATGCGCTCGCGGACAAGGACACGCTCAAAGGCAACCCGAACATTGCCGTCATTATCCCCAAGACCGGTGTGGTCGCGGGAGTTTACGTTCAAGCGATCAGCGCGTATGCGCCGCACCTAAACGCCGCAAAATTGTGGATGGAATATCTGTACTCGGACGAAGGGCAAATCGCCTGGCTCAAGGGCTATTGCCACCCCATTCGCTTTAACGACCTCGCCAAAGCGAACAAACTGCCGGCGGACTTGCTCGCCAAACTGCCGCCTGCGGATGCGTATGCCAAAGCCGTCTTCCCAACCTTGGATCAACAAAACACTAACAAAGATACCATCACCAAGCAATGGGATGCCGTCGTCGGCGCGAACGTCAAGTAATGTCAATCACCTGCCCCTCTTGCGTGGTAAGAGGGGCAGGTTCTCTGTGAGGAAATTCGATGGCTCACGTAGCACCGGTTGGATCAAAAGACACAACCCAGGATAGCCTTCTCGCGCGCTTGCTTTCGATCTCCTGGCTGGGCGTCACGCCATTTTTTATTTTCGCGATTTTATTTTTATTTTTGCCGGGCGGCTATTTCGTCGTCGAAAGTTTTCGTGACGCGCATGGCAATTGGACGCTCCAAAACATCATCGATCTGTTTCAGCCGAGCATTTTGAATTCATACATTTTGAGCATTCAAGTCAGCGCGGTCACGGCGATTGGCGGCGGCATCTTTGGCTTTTTACTCGCGTATGCCGCAATCCTGGGCGGCTTGCCCAAGTGGGTGCGTTCCGGCATGATGACCTTTTCCGGCGTCGCGTCAAACTTTGCCGGCATTCCGCTCGCGTTTGCGTTCATGTCCACGATGGGGCGCACGGGCTTTGTGACCGTCTTGCTCAACAATGTTTTTGGCATCAGCATTTACGATGCGGGCTTTAGTCTCTATAATTTCTGGGGACTGGCGCTCACCTATATGTATTTTCAATTTCCACTGATGGTCCTGATTATGGCGCCTGCGCTGGACGGTTTGAAACGCGAATGGCGCGAGGCATCCGAGAATATGGGCGCGAGCGCCTTGGAATACTGGCGCTATGTTGCCTTGCCGATTCTTTTGCCATCTCTGCTTGGCACAACGATCTTGTTATTCGGCAACGCCTTCGGCGCGTATGCTACAGCGTATGCGCTCACCGGCTCCACGCTCCCGATTGTGACGATTCAAATCGGCGCGCAAATTCGCGGCGACGTTCTACACAACCCAAACCTGGGTTACGCGCTTGCGCTCGGCATGGTCATCATCATGGGCATTTCAATTGGCTTGTACACCTGGCTTCAGCGACTCAGCGCAAGGTGGTTGCGATGAAACGAAATACCTTTTGGGCCTGGTTCTGGATCGCGCTTGGCATTTTGTATTTCTTTTTGCCCTTGCTCGGTACATTTGAATTTTCCCTGCGCATGTTGCGCGAAGGTTATTCCTTTGAAGCGTACCGCGTCGTTTTGAACGATCCAAATTTCCGCGACTCGTTTACGTATTCGACCATTTTGGCGGTGGCGACGATCTTTTTTAGCATCGTGCTGATCGTGCCAACCGCATTTTGGGTGCAATTGCGTCTACCCCAACTGCGCCCCATCGTCGAATTCATCACGCTATTGCCATTCGTCATTCCCGCGGTCGTCCTGGTATACGGATATTTGCGCGTATATAACAGCAGTTCATTCTTGCCATTAACTGGTAGCGAACGCACAACCGACTTGCTCTTGATGTTCGGTTACACCGTGCTGGCATTACCGTATATGTATCGCTCGATTGACACCGGCTTGCGCGCGATTGATGTGCGCACCCTCACCGAAGCCGCACAAAGCCTCGGCGCGGATTGGTTCACAATTCTTTTTCGCATTATCATTCCCAATCTGCGCGTCGCCTTGTTGAGCGGCGCATTTCTCACCTTCGCCATCGTCATCGGCGAATTCACCCTCGCCAGTTTAATGGATCGCCCCGCGTTCGGCCCGTATCTGCAACTCATCGGCGCGAATCGCGCGTACGAACCTGCCGCGCTCGCGATCCTCAGCTTCGGCTTAACCTGGGCGGCAATTGGTCTGATTGACTTTTTGGGTCGCCGAAGTGGCCAACAACAACAGGTAACCGGCAGAGGCTAAAACAACAGGCAGAAAGCACAGGGCCGTAAACCTACCGACGGCTGATGGTTGCCTTTTGCCTTTTTTCATTTGGAGTCATCTCATGGCATTTCTCGAATTATCCAATGTGCAAAAAAAATTCGGACCGGTCGCCGCGGTTGAAGCGTTCAACCTTCAAGTCGAGCGTGGCGAATTCGTTTCGTTCCTCGGACCCAGTGGGTGCGGCAAGACCACTACGCTTCGCATGATCGCGGGCTTTGAATTACCCACCACTGGCAAAATCACAATCAACCAAGCCGACATCACCAATGTGCCACCCAACAAACGCAACGTCGGCATGGTCTTTCAATCTTACGCGCTCTTTCCCAATATGACGGTCGCCGACAATATCGGCTTTGGTTTGAAAATTGCGAAAAAGCCAGCGAGTGCAATTACCAAGCGCGTCGCCGAAATGTTGGCGCTGATTCACATGACGGACTATGGCAATCGCTACCCATATCAAATGTCGGGCGGACAGCAACAGCGCGTCGCGCTTGCGCGCGCGCTCGCGTTCCAACCCCAAGTCTTATTACTCGACGAGCCGCTCTCTGCGCTCGACGCCAAAATTCGCATCGCGTTGCGCGCCGAAATCCGCGCCATTCAGCGTCAACTTGGCATCACCACAATTTACGTGACGCACGATCAAGAAGAAGCGCTCTCGCTCTCGGACCGTGTCGTCGTCATGAGCAACGGACAGATAGAGCAAGTCGGGACGCCGTTCGAAATTTACAATTTTCCCAAAACTGAATTTGTCGCCCAGTTCGTCGGCACCCTCAATACCCTCCAAGCGCGCGTGCGCGATCTGGCGAGCGGCATCCTCAGCGTGGACGATCAAATCATCCACGCCGAACGCGGTATGGAGAATGTTCGCAACGGCGACGCGGTGGCAATTGCCATGCGCCCCGAGCGTCTGCGTATCGCTGAAGAGTCGCCCGAGGTCAACACGCTGAATTGCGTCGTGGACACCATTACATTCCTGGGTTCGATCGTCCGGATCCAGGTCAAGACAAGTGAGAACAAATTCTATTTCGACATGTTCAACAATCCCTACCTCGCACTCCCTAAAACAGGCGACCGCATCACGCTCACCTTTCCAGCCGACGCCGTGCTGGTTCTTGCCACGAGCAAGAAATAATTTCGGGCGCGGACGCGTGCGGGCATGGATGAGCCGCAGTGCGCCGCGCCTTTTTTAGGCTTTGCGTTCTAAACGGCTTTGCGGTAGAATCGGCGCATGACCACCACGCGCGAAATGCTGAGCGTCGGTCTCGACGTCGGCACAACCACCACCCAGATCGTCTTCACCAAAATTTTCTTGTCGGATCGCGCGCGCATGGGCCAAGTTCCGCGCGTCGGCGTATCCGACAAAATTGTGTTATACGCCAGCCCGATCTATTTCACGCCGCTCCGTTCACGCGACACGGTAGACGTGAGCGCGCTGGAAGCGATTGTGCGCGCCGAGTATGCGCGCGCCGGATTCACCGCCGCGCAAATCGAAACGGGCGCGGTGATCGTCACCGGCGAGATCGCCAAAAAGCAAAACGCCGCCGAGATTTTGCAAACACTCGGCAAATGGGCGGGCGAGTTTGTCGTCACGGTTGCGGGACCGCGCGTCGAATCACAAATGGCGGGACGCGGCTCGGGCGCGGCGGCGTGGTCGCGCGAACATTACGCGCGCGTCACGAACATTGACATCGGCGGCGGCTCGGCGAACGCGGCGCTCTTTGAACTCGGCAATCTGCTTGCCGCAAGCGCCATGAACATCGGCGGACGCATCATCGAGATCGATCACGCCACGCTCACGGTGCGCCACCTTGCCGAGCCCGCGCGCAAGATCATTGACGCGCATCGCTTGCCCATCGCCGTTGATCAGCGCGCCGATCGCGCAACGCTTCGCGCATTCTGCGATATTCTCGCGGAACTCACCGTGGAATTGATCGACGGACGCGAATCGAACCTGGGTCGCGCGGTGATGCTGACCCCGCCCATGCCGATTTCCGGGCGCGGCACCAAAATCTTTTTTTCAGGCGGCGTCGCAGAATATTTTTATCACCCGCCCGATGATCTAACGCTCGACTCAATCACGCGCCACGACGACATCGGCCCCCTATTGGGTTTGGCGTTGCGTGAAAATGAAACCTTGCGCACAATGGATGTACGCCAGCCGCCGGAAACATTGCGCGCAACGGTGCTGGGCGCCAGTTCGCAAACCGTCACCTTGTCGGGTTCCACCATTTGGGCAGAACGCGCCTTGCTCCCGATCAAAAATGTGCCGGTCGTACATCCGCTGTTTGATGCCCAAGCCAATTCACCTGCCATTGCGTCGGCGATCCACGATGCGCTGATCCGTTGGGAAGTAGACGCGCGCGATCACAATGTCGCTATTGCGCTTGAGATTGCCGGGCAACTCGATTTTGCGCGGCTCTCGGTCATCGCCCATGGCATCGCCGATTATGCGCGAACGACGCCAAACGCGCGTCCACTGATTTTGATCCTGGGCAAAGATTACGCGCAAAGTTTGGGGCAAACGCTTAAAGCTCTCTTGCCCGCCAAACCCTTGCTTGCCATTGACCAGGTCGGTTTGGATGAAGGCGATTTCATTGACATTGGTTTGCCGATGATGGACGGGCGCGTGGTTCCGTTGTCCGTCAAGACACTGATATTTTATCGTTGATCAAATTGTCTGCGAATCTGTGCACGGAATTTGCTATTCGCGCAATTCGTGGATCACAAAAAATTATGTTACTGCGCACAAAACTTTTCGGCAAAACCTACGAATTTCCCGATCTCCGCGTGCTAATGGGCAAAGCGAATGAAGAAAAATCCGGCGATCAACTCGCCGGGGTCGCCGCCGCATCCCAGGTTGAGCGCATTGCCGCGCGCTATGTATTGAGTGAGGTCACGCTTGCCACGTTGCGCGCAAATCCCGCCGTGCCGTACGAGCAAGATGAAGTCACGCGCGTCATTGACGACGCGGTGAATGAAACCATCTATCACGAGATCAAACACTGGACGGTTGGCGATCTGCGCGAATGGATTTTGGCAAACACGACCACGAGCGCAGACATCCAACGTATCGCCAACGGACTCACGAGCGAAATGATCGCGGCGGTCGCCAAGATCATGTCCAACCTTGATCTCATTTACGGCGCGAGCAAAATTCGCGTGACCGCGCACTGTCACAACACGGCGGGCTTGCCCGGCACACTCGCCTCGCGCAACCAGCCCAACCACCCTACCGACGATCCCGATGGCATTCGCGCCGAAATCTACGAAGGACTAGCGTATGGTTCCGGCGATTCCGTGATCGGCATCAACCCGGTGGACGATTCGCTCGCGAGCGTTCAGCGCTTGCTCGACATGACCAAAAAAGTGATTGACGCTTGGCACATCCCCACACAAAATTGCGTGCTCGCGCACGTCACCACGCAAATGCAAGCGCTCAAAAACGGAGCGCCCGTCGGACTCGTGTTTCAATCCATCGCCGGATCGCAAAAAGGCAACGAGTCCTTTGGCATCAGTGTTGGCATGTTGGACGAAGCGTCTGCGCTCGCGCAACGGTATTGCTGGACGCGCGGACCGAATTATCTCTACTTTGAAACCGGTGAAGGCGCGGAACTTTCGGCGAACGCGCACAATGGCTGGGACGAGTTGACCATGGAAGTGCGCTGTTACGGTCTGGCGAAACGCTATCATCCCTACCAGGTCAACACCGTCGTCGGATTTATCGGTCCCGAATATCTGTCCGACGCGCGGCAGATACAACGCGCCGGACTCGAAGATCATTTTTGCGGCAAACTCTCCGGCATTCCGATGGGATGCGATGCGTGTTACACCAACCACGCGCGCGCGGATCAAAACGCCATTGAGAATCTTGCCGTGCTTCTCGCGGCGGCAGGGTGCAATTATTTTATGGGCGTGCCAATGGCGGACGATTCCATGCTCTCGTACCAGTCCACGTCGTACCACGACAATGCCACGTTGCGGCAATTGTTGCGCTTGCGTCCCCTGCCGGAATTTGAAGCCTGGCTCGAAGAGCTTGGCTTGATGAAAAACGGAATACTGACCGAGCGCGCCGGTGACCCAACGCGGTTTGTAAAATAATCAGCGTGTCGGATCGATTTATATTTGCGTGATTCGTGGGTGAATGAATTCGATGGATCAAGCCAAGATTGATGAACTTGTTGCGCGCGTGATCGCCGAGTACGGCAAACTGAATCGCCCAGCCCAAATTGTTGCACCAACGTCGCAATCGCCAGCCGCACCATCTGTCGCCAACGTTGACACGCTGGCAATTGACTTGGCCGATCCCACAACCGCCGCAATGCGCGCGCGACCTGGGATCGCGGCGCCAGCAAACGCGGAGGCACTGCGCGCCTTGATGGACACAACACCAGCGCGCATTGGCGTGGGACGGGCGGGCACGCGCTATCGTAACGCGGCGCAACTTTTGTTCTGGGCCGATCACGCGATCACACAGGACGCACTGTTCCGCGAAATCGATCCGGTGGTATTGCAACAATTCAATTTGTTTACCGTCGCCAGCCGCGCGCAAAATCGCCAAGAGTATTTACTGCGTCCCGACCTGGGTCGCTTGCTCTCCGACGATGCAAGAAAAACACTCGCCGAAAAATGTGTAAAAGAACCGGATGTCCAAATTTTTGTGGCGGATGGACTTGCGACTGCGGCGCTTGAGCATAACCTGCGCGATATTTTTCCGATTCTGCAACAAGGTCTCCAGCAAGCCAATCTAAAAATGGGGACACCGTTCTATGTGACGAATGGGCGTGTGGGCTTGCTCAACGACGTGAACACTATCGTTCACGCACGCGTGTGCGTGGTGCTTATCGGCGAGCGCCCTGGCTTGGGGCGCGTCGACTCCATGAGCGCGTATCTCAGCTATCGCCCGCAAGCGGACACCACGGACGCCGACCGCGATGTCGTGTGCAACATTTATCACGGCGGCACAAACCCGCTCGAAGCTGGCGCGTATGTTGTCGAATTGATCAAGAAAACGCTCCAGTATCAAGCGAGCGGCATTAAATTGAAATTGGCAAGCGCGGAGAAAGCGTAATGGCAATTCTCGATCCGATCAAGCCCACCGTGCTCGCGGCGCGCATCATCCCGAATGTGCATCCGCTCTACGCCGAAAAAATTAAATTGGACGCGCGTGAAAAAAGCATCGCATTATTAACCGTGGATCTTGACGACGCGACCTATACCGCGATTGACGAAGCCACCAAGCACGCCGCTGTGCGCGTGGCCTACGCCAAATCGTTTTATGCGGGAAGCAAGCACGCCTCCGGCCCACTCTCCGGCGAAATCCTGGCAATCCTTGCCGCGCCCAATCCAACCGAGGCAGAAGCTGGGTTGCAAGCCGCGCTCGATTATTTGCGCGACCAAGCCTGGTTTTATGCGGCGAACGCGGCGGGAACTATTGCCTTTTTCCCGCATCTCATTTCGGCGACGGGATCGTACCTGTCCCAGGTTGCGAATGTACCAATCGGCACGCCGCTCGCGTATCTGATCGCGCCGCCGCTTGAAGCAACCTTTGCCATAGACGCCGCGCTCAAGATCGCGGATGTGGATTTGCGCGTGTGGTACGGGCCGCCCACGGAAACCAACTTTGGCGGCGCACTTCTCACGGGATCGCAATCAGCGTGTCATGCGGCATGTCAAGCCTTCCAAACCGCAGTTCTTCAAGTTGCACACAAGCCCATGAATGATTAATTGATCGCAGGGAGAAAGTTGACCGATGAGTATTGTCTATGGCGGTATCGAAGCCGGTGGCACGAAATTTGTGTGCGCCGTTGGCACAGGTCCAAACGACCAACGCGCCGAAACTCGCTTTCCCACCACGACGCCAGCGGAAACCCTGGGACGCGCGATTGATTTTTTTCAAGCGCAAGCCCAACAACTTGGTTCACTCACCGCAATCGGCATTGGCGCATTCGGTCCCGTCGATCCGAACCCCGCTTCGCCGACCTTTGGCTACATTACCACCACCCCCAAACCCGGTTGGGCGCAAACCAATTTTGTCGGCGCGATGCAACGCGCGCTCAATGTGCCGGTTGGCTTTGACACCGATGTGAATGTTGCTGGACTGGGCGAACATCGCTGGGGCGCGGCGCACGGGCTAGCCAATTTTATTTATCTTACGATTGGAACCGGCATTGGTGGCGGCGGAATGATCAACGGACAATTAATGCATGGCTTGATTCATCCTGAAATGGGACACACGCGCATTCCGCACGATTGGCAAGCCGATCCGTTTGCGGGCAATTGTCCTTTCCACGGCGATTGTTTTGAAGGACTTGCGGCGGGACCGGCGCTGGAAAAGCGCTGGGGGCAACGCGCCGAAACCCTCCCCGCGGATCACCCCGCTTGGCAACTCGAAGCACGCTATATCGCGCTGGCGGTAGCAAATTATATTTGCACACTTTCGCCCGAGCGCATTGTGATTGGCGGTGGCGTAATGGAGCAACCGCAAATCTTGCCGATGGTGCGGGGTCAGGTTCTCGAATTCTTGAATGGCTATGTGCGCACGCCGGTGATTTTGGAACACCTTGACGAATACCTGGTTGCGCCAGCGCTGGGGAAACACGCCGGCGTCATGGGCGCTATCGCCTTGGCGGAACAAATCGCACACACGCGTTGATGCAATCATCCAAAAATCGAAACGGGAGCCAGAGCAATTGCTCTGACTCCCGTTTTCATATGTGCGCCATCCGCAAAAATCAGCGCGGTGGAATGGTCACCTGCAAGATATAATTCGGCGCCGTGCCATCATACGCGGTCACCTTGATATTGTAATCCTGGGTTGAAGGGATCGCGCCGCTCCATTGCATCGCGTCGGCATGATCGGAAATCAGCACATTGCCATCGGCGCCATAAATCACCAGCCGCGCGCGTCCGTTCGCGGGCGCAAGATTCACCGTCATCGTTTGCCCGGCGCTGACTTTTAACACCCATTGATCCGTTCCATTCACCAGCAACACACCCTGCACCGTCGCGCTGATCGCATTCGGCGCAAAACTAATGCGCTTGAGCGCAGGCGCAACCGTCGGCGGAACTGGCGCGGGTTGCAGAGGCGGGACTGTGATCTGCAAGGCATAACTCGGCGCGGTATCCTCAAACGCAATGATCGTGATCGTGTAATCTTGCGCGCCGTTCACTTGGCCGCTCCACTGCATCGCATCCGCGTGATCCGTGATCAGCGGATAGCCGTCCGCGCCGACAATCGTGAGTTTAGCTTTGCCATTCGTCGGCACCAGGTTGACATTGAGCGTTTGACCCGCATTGATTCGCAAAATCCACTTGTCCATGCCGTTCTTGGCTAACACACCTTGCACCGTCGTATTAAATTGTCCTTGCTGAAACGCAATGCGTTTTGGCGTGGGCGGCGGTGGATCCGTGGGATAAGGCGTTGGCACAGCCGTCGGTTGCGTTGGCGCGTTCGTCGGTGCTGGCGCGACCGTTGGCGAAACTGGTGTTTGCAGATTGACTACTGTGATCACGGGCGGCACCGTCGGCGCGGCTGAGGACGAGCAAGCCACGTTAACCGCCATCAACAAAACCAACACACCGAATCCAAATTGCTTCATTGTTCTTCTCCACAAAAAATTATGGGCAGGTCGCAAACAGGTTTACGGTTTCGCAACCGGCAGTTTGTCACACGCGCCGTTGAAATTTGCATCCGCGCGCTCGATCCAACCGCGCTTGGCTTGCTTGAGACTACCCACGTTCAAATCCAGCTCCAGCCATTTGTCATTTGCCGCCACGACTTGGGCGTAATCGTTTGCTTTCGCAATGACGAGCGCGGACGCGGTCACATTCGCTTGCGGGTAAATTTTTGTGTCTGCCATAAACATTTCGAAACAAGCGGTCGGCGGCAGATTCGCCAGCACCGGCACATTGGGCGCATCACACGCGCCTTGCAATTTAAAGGCATCGCTTTTTTGCACCCAGCGCAAACGGAACGGACCGACGTTCGCGGCTTGCGCCACGCCCGGATCGAATCCAATCCAGCCATCTGCTGTTGTTCCGCCAACCGGCGCGCTATCACCAACGGCGAGTTTTCCAAACACCGGCGCTTGCGTGCTGGGGCGCGTGTACGCCGTAATTGCTTTGCTTGCGACCAGTTCACATTGCCCGGTCGTCGCCACCACCGCGCCTGCGCTGTACTCGATCAGTTTAACATCCACATCGGACAAGGTGCCGTTGTGGTGATACACAAAACGTGTAATCCCGATGCTGGGGACCATGAACACGCTCTGGTTATCCGGATTGGTTTTGAAATTCAGTGTAGACTCGATCACCTCTGGATTGGCGATGCCTTTGACACCCAGCAACGTCGTTTGCTTTTGCTCGGTCACAGTCCAATAGTTCATCCCATCCGAATTAGCAGTCAATTGCGCGGGACCAAATTTTTTGCCTACTGTGAATGGAAAATCAAAAACCAGGTTATCGTCCACCAGTAAATCAACGAGCGCATCGCCTGAATTTTTCACGCGCTCGATCGGCTTGGCGTCCAGCAACGTGATTTGGTACACACGATTCGCCTTGGCGAGATAGAGATAGTCGCTCGGTTTTTTGCCGTCTTCGTAAAACGCAAGATCGAACGGATGTCCATTCATCACATAACCCACCACACCATCCGCGCGTTCAATTTTATCTGTGACGCTCATTTTCCACGTGAGCGTTTTCTGCTGGGCTTTGCCTTTGAGCTCCCATTTGACCACGCCTTGATACGTCCACATTGCGCCTTTCGGAAATGTAAACATGGCGGGTGGGACTGGCGTTGGTGAAGGTGGAAGCGAGGTGGGCGCAACCGTTGGCGCAGGAACCACAGTCGGTGGCACGCGCGTTGGAGTTGGCATAGGAGTACAAGCTGAAACGAAAATAGCAAGCCATAGCACGCTGGCAAATACAAGGTTTCCTTGTCTTGGCATTAAGAATTCTCCTGCATCCAAATTTTCATTGAGCGTCCAATCGAAATTTGCTATTCTTGAGCGGGTTGATCAACGCATGACGCGCGTGGCTGTCATCGCGAGACCGAGCACTCGCGCGAACCATGCCGCGGGAGAAAAGTCAGTTTCAGCATCGGCACCCAAAAACAGCAAAAACCTTCCAGGTCTTTGTAGACCTGGAAGGTTGATCCGTTTATTTTACATTCACTGTCACATTAAATGTTTCGGCTTGCGGATCATTCAACTCCCAGGCACGCTTGTTGGAAAATTTGAGCGTCGCGCTTCCCGCGCTCGCGGCCGTGAACTTGAATTCAAATTTGCCACTCGCGCCGGGCAGATTCGACGTCGAAGTAAATTTGTAATCGCCCGCCGGTTTCAACACTGCATCATTGCCGGATTCCAATCCCCACAGATACCCGGTCGATCCTGGGTTGCCTTCAAGCGTCACGACCACCGTACCGCCCACGGCGACCTGAATCGTTTTGCCATTGTCCGCTTTCGCGACCTGGGTCGTTGCGCCGGTTGCAGTCGTCGCGCCCGGTGCGGCAGAGGTTGCTTTGATCTCGTACCAGAAATCAGAGATAAAGCCGCGCGCATCGGCTTTGAACAATTCTTTGTCAACCGTCGGTTTGCCGCTCACGCATTTCCAGCTATAGACCGTAGCGCGGCCCGTGACGACGGCGGGAATATCGGCCGAGGGATTCGCTTTGCAATAATCATTTAACGCCGCACTCGGCGTCTTGTTCAAGTCGGCTTTTTCTTGGCACGGCAAGTTTGCGCCGACCGTGCACGCATAGACCTTGTTGTTCATGCAACGCCAGAACGAGGAATTGGCGAGCACATCCTTGGGCATATCGGATGAGATGCCCGCCGCTTTGACCAAGCCGGTCAGCACAGCGTCTGGAACCTTTGCGCCAGTCCAGCGCGCGTCCGGCGCATCGAGATTGCCGACGGTGGCGCAGTACGCAAATGGATCGGCGGTAGCGGCAGAACCAGCCGACGTGCTGGATGCGCCGCCGGGTTTACATTCGCCGCGCATATACGCAAATTCTTCACACTCGCTCTTGTCGGGAAAAACACAGTACCCTACTTCGCCGCCCTTGGCATCTTTGCGAATGTCGGTCTTGCCGCCGTTCTGTTGACAAAACACCGATGCGGGATTTGGCATCCCGGCAACGGGCGCGGCAGTTGTTGGTGCCGCCACGACGGGCGGTTGAGTCGTCGGCGCGGGCGTGGCAGAGGCGCACGCGCTCACGGCGATCACGAAAACAAATGTGGTAAGCATCATAATCAGGCGAGACATGTTTCTCCTTTTTGAAGAGAGGGCTGTCTACGACAACCCTCTCATTGGTTTATCTGGTTTCAGAACCCAGCTTCGCTAAAGCTGGGTTTTCTCTGCGGGGATTACTGTTTGTTGAACGTGCCCAAGTTGCCTGTAATTTGCGTGCTACTTGCGTTGACGGTGCCATTAAAGCCAGCCGCGCCGGGACGTTCAATCGCGAACGATAACGCGCCATTGTTCCAGTTCACATTACCCGACACGTTGTCAATAATCGGCGCGCCACCCGTCAGTTCGATCAACTCGCCGGACACGGCACAGTCGGGACCAGGGCAACCAAACGCTTCTTGCAACGTCAGTTGATATTTGCCATCCGTCGAAGCCCAACTGCCCGAGACATGCCGGGACGGCGATGGTGGCACAGCGGTCGGCGGCACCGGTTGATTCACGGTGATCGTGACGCGGCGATCATCCGCCGAGCCATCTTTTTTGATCACATGCAACGTGTAGGTTTGCGTTGCGCCGGGGCTGACTACGCGTGCATCGTGGCCATTCACGCCTTGCCCATCGAGATAGACCGCATTCGCGCAATCCACGTCCCAACGCAATGTCGTGCTACCGCCCGCATTGATGTTGAGACTATCGGCGCGAAAGTTGATCGCCGTGGTGCATTGCGGCGTCGGCGGCGTCACGCTGATCGTGCCGATAATTTGCGGCGACGTAGTTTGCTGTCCAAAGTTATCCACCGCCACAGCGGTCAAGGCATAATTGCCTGGCACCGTCGGTCGCCAATCGAATACGCCGACGATTTGGCGCGTGGGCGTGCGCGACGTTTGCTTGGCAAGTTGGACACCGTTTGCAAACAAGGTTACGCTGGCGAGTTCCGTGTTGCCAATGCCCTGGAACGTCACGCGGACTGCCGCGGTCGTCGAACCCTGGTAACCCGCGCCCGGCGAAGTCACTGCGGCGGCTGGCGGCGGCACAGGAATCAACGTATTGATCTTGACCACCAGCACGGGACCAAACATCACACCCTTGTCATCACGCATCTGCCATTGTCCACTATGCACACCTGGTTGCGCCGGTGCGTTCATCGCGATGAGCAAGTCTGCGGTTTGACCCGGCGCGGTATTCGGCGGCACGGGCACTTGATTCAACGTCGTCATGCGTTCGCCATTGACAAACACGAGTTGATAGCTGGCATTCCACGTGCAGGTGCCGCTATTTTGCACGCGCCAAATTTTGTTGAACGCCTGATTCTGTTGCCATTGCGTTCCATCCGGCACCGTCACATCCGCGACAAAGGCGGCATTGTTAGTGCAGGGACCGGGGACGGCAGTCGGCACGGGACCTGGCACATTCGTCGGCGCGACCGTCGGCGCACCCGTGGGCGCGGGAGCTGGGACTTTGGTCGGCGCAGGTGCCGGCGCGTCAGACACCATGACGGTCAACGTCGCCGAATCGCTCGCCAGGTTGTCCGCATTAAACGCGCGTGCGCTGAGCAAGTGCTGACCCGCGACGGCTTTCCACGTCAGCGGCAACGTCAGCGACTTTTGCGGCGCATCCACTTTGGCGTCTGAGATCATCGTATTGTCCACAGAAAATTCAACGTGCAATACGCCTTTGCTGTCAGTCGCCGTCGCTTGCACCGTGATGTCCTGACCAGCAATAATTTGACCGCTGATTGGCGTCAGCGTGATCGCCGGTTTGGTGGGCGCGGAACACGCACTCACGACCAACACCACGAACAAACCAATCAACCAAAACCATTGACGATTTCGCAGTTTCATTTTACATTCCTCCTGAATCGGTTGCGGAACATATTGTTTGATTGGCTTTAGAGTAAATCATTTCGGTACGAATTACATCTAACAGAGGATAGAGACTCGCCTAAACAAAACGACCGCTTTTTCAGCGGTCGTTCTCAACAAAACACCTATCCGGAAATAAACGAAACTGCGGCTAGGATTCCTTTGCCAAGCCCTGCCGCACAGCATACAGAATGGCTTGATTGCGGCTTTTCAGATCCAACTTGCCGAGGATATTATGCACATGCGTCCGCACCGTGCCTTCAGTGAGAAAAAGCATTGTAGCGATTTCGCGATTGGAAACACCCTGCCCAATCAACTTGAGCACCTCTAATTCGCGCGCGGTCAACGGTTCAACGGGCGGCGGCGGCGGCGCGCTAGAGCGTTCGCGGCGCACTCCATTCGCCAATTTAAGCGCAATCGCCGGAGGCAAAACGGAATTTCCCAAGCCCACATCGCGGATGGCTTGCAGTACATCCAGCGGCTGACTGTCTTTGAGCATATAGCCCAACGCCCCAGCATGAATTGCCGCCAGCACCATGTCATCTTCGCTCGAACTTGTCAGCGCCAGAATGCGCGCCTCTGGATTTGCCTCGCGAATTTCAGCAATCGCTTGAATGCCCGTCTTGCCCGGCATGAGCAAATCCATCACCGTCACATCCGGTTTGAGCGCAAGCGTTTTAGCCACCGCCTCGATGCCATTCACCGCCGTCGCAATCACTTGCAAATCGGCTTCGTCTTCAATCGCCGCGCACAAGGCATCCCGCATCAAGGGGTGATCATCGGCGACTAACACCCGGATTATTTTTTTCTCGCTCACGCCGTTTCCTCCACGCGCACTTGAATCCGCGTACCCGCGCCCGGCTCCGATACAATCGTCAAACTGCCGCCGAGACGTTCCGCGCGTTCCGCCATATTGCCCAAACCCATGCCCCCAGGTTTGACCGATTCCGCTTCAATGCCTTTGCCGTTATCGGCAATTTCCAATTCGACGCCATGCGCGAAACCGCAGACACGCACGCGCACCTGGGTAGCGCGCGAATGTTTCAGCGCATTGTTCAACGCTTCCATGGCAATACAATACAATTCGTTTTCCCAGACGCGTGGCAACGGCGCTGAATTCTCAATGCTCAATTCGGCGTCCACGCCGGCGCGTTTCTCAACCGCATCCAAGCGCAATTGAATCGCTTCAAGCATATTCACCTGATCAAGCGAAGTCAAGCGCAAATCGTACAGCAACAAGCGCATTTCTTTTAATGCTTGCCGCGCGCTCTCCGCCATCTGCGCTAGCGATAATTCCAAGCGATCGAGCTTGCCTTGTTTCAAACGATTGGTCGCCGTGTGCGCAGAGAACACCAAGCTCTGCAACGATTGCGTAACCGAATCGTGCAGATCGCGCGCGAGGCGACGGCGTTCTTGCGCAACTGCGGCGGCTTGGCTACGCTCGCGCAAACGCGCATTCTCCACGATAATATCAAGTTGATCCGCCATCGCGCTAAAGAGCGCAATATCTTCAACCGAAAACGAGTGGCGCTGATCCCAAAACACGCCGAGGGTGCCAGTGGGTTTACCGCGCAGATGAATCGGCACGCCGAGAAAACTAGCCCAGCCAGGTAAACGCACTGCGTCCGGCACGCCGGGCATTTGCGCGAGTTCCACCACCGCACGCGCGATCTGATCTTCCAAAAGCCACGCAGTAGGAATGGTCGCAATTTGCAATTGCATCGCCGCGGTCAAACCGCGTTGCGCGGCAAGTTGCAAGGTATCGTTCCGCGCATCCCATTGATGAATACACCCCGCTTGGCAATTCATCACATCCATAATCGTCGCTAGCACTTGCTCTTGCATCGCGCCGACAGAAAGCGATTGTCCAGCAACCAGAATGACATCGTACAATCCAGCGAGTTGGCGGCTTTGATCGGCGACCCGTTGCGCGAGCGTCTCTTCCATATGGCGCAAGGACACCTCGACCCGCTTGCGTTCCGCAATTTCGTTTTGCAATTCGCCGACCGTTTCGCGCAATTCCGCCGTTCGCGCCGCAACCGCAATTTCCAAGTTGGCATTGGCCGCTTGCAACGCCGCGTCCATTTGCTTGCGCTCGGTAATATCACGCAACACGATCAAATGTCCGCGTGCCAATTTTTGATAATTGCCCAAGGGGACAATTCGCACATCCACCCAGCGCAACGGATCCGCCGCCAGGGTCATTTCAGTGCGCGATTCGGAATCGTCGGGCAAGTCCGCCAGGCGCGGCGCCACTTGGCCCAGCGGGCGACCCATGATCGGCGTGTGCAAATCGAGCAACCGTTGCGCGGCAGGGTTAATATCGATAATCCGTTCGCGCGGGTCCACAACCAACACACCATCGCCTAAATACTCGATCAGAATATCTCGCGCGATGGGCGCGAGATCGAGAAATTGAAATTGAAAAACATTCCAGCCCAAGAGCATCCCCGTGATCGCAAACACCATGGGCGTAAAATCCAAACCGGGCAACGGACTCAGATTAAACAGATATGCCACATTGCCGATCATCGGAATGAGCGAGGCAAGGAACAACATCGTTGCTTGTTGCCGATACATGCCGCGAAAACGCCAGACAGCTTGGAACAATAACACAATGCCCGCGCTTAAGAGTGTGTAAAAATACGCAACGGCGACCCAGAACCACCAACCGTGACCATAGACCAACAAATTTTCCACCGTTGGGCTATAGGTAAAACTTGACCAGATCAAACCATGCATTTCGTTCGTTAGCGCAAACAACGTGGTCAGGATCGGAATCAGCCACAAGCCAAGTAGCGTGCGGCGGGTCAACCAGGTATAGCGCTGGGTATACTCCAAGGCAAACGTCAACAAAAGCACTGGACCACTCGTGATGCCCACGTATTGCAATTTGGACCAGTATACTTTGGCAGGGATGCCGATCGCGAGCAGTTCGAGCGCGCCAGTCAATGACCAGATCGCGACAGACAACATGAGGAACGCCAACGAGGTACCGCCGGGCGTGGCACGCCGGCGCCAACAAATAAATGCCACGATGAGCGATACCAGCCCGGTCAGAAGATAGAGCGCGGCGAACAGTCCGATTTGCCAGGTCATTGGCGCTCCATTACCCGGTCCACTCGCGCACGTCCACCCCGCGCTCCGCCAGCAATGCGATGACCCGCGCCAGCGCGTCGGCGCGCACAAGCGCGAGCGGGCGCGTCCCGGCTTCAAAGCGCGTCAAGTCCGGTTGCAGTTCCGGGTCGGCGAGCAATTCGTTCCGCGCCGCCTCATCCCGAAATTCGATCAACGTGATCACGCCGCCGCGCGCATCGCCGTAAAATTTGCCCCACGCCTTGATCCGTTGGATCAATTGCGGCGGCAGTTCGCCGCGATGCACTGCGCGCAAGCGCGTCAGCAATTCCGGCACCGTGAATTTTTGCGCCACTGCCGCGCTCACACTTGCGGGTGTAATCTGCATCGTTCGCGCATCCGTCAATTCGGCGAAGGCTTCAATGCCGCGATACGCATAGATACTCGGCGTGCAATGCGCAAACGTGACATGACCCTCCGCATCGGCGATCACGCTCGCGGGTGCATCCGTACGATTGCGCGGCGTGATCACGGGCAACCAACCGTGCGCGCGCAACGCATCGGCAACCTTGTTCGCGCTTTCACTTGGCAGAGCAACCTGTTCAATCACGCGCCGACCCAGGATCGGGGCAAGCGCCGCGTTTGCAAACAATTCATCCAGGGTCGCCGAATTTTCAGTTTGCAAGAGTGTGACGCCGCGTCGAATCGTAATGCGCTCGTGCAATAGTTGCCATTCGGCAAGCGAGCGCTTGACGTTTTGCGGTAATGGCATGTGTGTGACGTCTTCAAGATACGCGCTAATGCGCGCGCTATCCCAGTTGGCGCGTTGCGCGCGATAGACCGCCTCGCGCGTGAGGCGATAGGTGAGCGCGTGATCGCCGCCTTCAAAATCGGCAAAATCCTGCAAGGTCATTAACACGCTTTCGGACAAGGGTTCCATCGCCACGATTTGGAAATTGGGCTGAACGACCACGCGCCCGCCTTCTTCGGCAATCGTGATCGGTGCGCCGACGCCGAACAACCATGCGCCGAGCGCGGTCAAGCGATACGCGCGCGGTGTTTCACCGTCTTGATCCAAGCCAACATCCACCAAGCCCAGCCAGTTCAGTGGACCTGCCAGCATGTGCGTGATGATCGCGCCTTCGATCTGATCCCAGCCCTCCGCCTCATTCTTGACGTGATCGTACGTAATGCCAAAGTGATTATTGGAATTGTAATAGGGCGAATTGTAACCACCATAATCGTAACCGAGGTAGCTTGCGCCGCGCGGACGCGGAAACAGAAATTCGTAATCCGCCAGCCGCACCGCGTCGAGCAAATCATTCACCGTGACCCAGCCTGCCGTGGCGAGACGTTGCAGGTGACCCAAGACCACGTTCCGCGCATCGCGCAATTCCGGCGGCGCCGGCCGCCGCGCATCCATGCCATACTTGGCTTTGGGAATTCGCAATTCGTTCCAGGTCGTTGTCGCAATCCAGGCTTCAAACGATCGCTTGATACGCTCCGTCGGCGGCAAAGCCCAAAATTCTTTGCCTTGTTTCGGAAAATAGCGCGTGGGCTTGTCCCATTCCATGGTCGCTTCGGGCTGGATCAAATCTAGCGCACTGAGCATTTGCCGCAAAAAGAACGGATAGAGATCATTCTTCTCGTCGAGTTTTTTATTCTCAGCCCAACCCAGCGCTTTGGCGATTTCGCCCAGCGATTTTTTATAGACCCAGCCCTGGGTGGTCACCGGCAATTCGCCATTCCGCTTGACAAAACTCCAATAGCGGGACAGATCGCGTTGAAACGTGCGCGCGGAACCAGGAACAATCCGCGCTGGCTCGGCGGCCGTTTTGATTTCGGCGGGGGGCGGTGGCGGCAAAAAATTTCGAATTTCCAGCGGCACCACCAGGTGAATGCCCAAGTCCCAACCGACAATCTGCTTGCTCCGTTCCACCGGTTCGTACGAAAACACCAAGCCAAACAACGTGAGCCGCGCGATGACATCGACAAAGGTTGGCGTGCCAGTGTAATGCGCATTGCCGTCGCGCGGCTGGTTATAGTCTATGCCCCCCCAGCGATCTTTGCGTTGCGGGGGCACGGCAACCAGCTTGGCTTTTTCTGCCACGCGTTGAAACGGACGCGTCACAGCTTCGCCGCCCACCCGCAATAGCCGCGTGAGAATTTCGCGCTCGACGGGACGCAATTGTTCCAACGTCTGCGCCACTTGTTCAGGGCGCGTCAAGACCCGCACGAGCGGATTCACAATCGTTGATTTGACTTGGCCTTTGACATCAACCCCATGCGCCCGTGCGATTTCTTTCAAGACATTCGCGTCGTACCCTTCCAGCAATTGTTTCAGGTTATTCATGTGGCACTCGGTATGGTTCGCGGGGTATAGCCCTTTTTCACGAGTTCGCCGATCAGCGCATCCACGCTTTCATCGCGCACCACCACTAGCCGCGGCGAAAATTGGTGGACGATCTGCTGTGCCAGACTCGTGCCTGCGATCAGTTCGCGCAACGCGAGATCGTCGGACAGTTCGATCACGGTCAAGTGTTCGTAGAGATGCGCGCGTCCATAATTCGCTTCGAGGGTCGCCAGTTGCGCGCGCACGGTTTCCGGCATCGGCGCAAATTTTTCGCTGAGCTCGCGCGATGCCACGCCGCGCTCAAGCGCGCGCGCCAGCGAATTCGGCGTGACCTGGAACGTCAGTACGGCGCGCGTTGAATCGGCAAAGACACGGGCGAGCCTGGCGAGCGGCGCAACGTCCGGCGTCGCGCGCAAGCGAAAGGTATCGGCGCTGAGCCAAGTAACCGCGTCGCCGTCCACCGGCACATTCGCCGCGGCGATTACCGGGTGCTCCGTCTTGCCATTCGACAACAGCCAGGTGCCTGCCACCGACAAACGGAAAGCGGCGATCCCGTCGCTATCTAACGCCAATTCGAGTACGCCGAGCCATTGCAAATCCTCAAACAAGGTGGCGAGGAATGGACGAAACGTGGCGTCCCAATGCGCAGGCACGTTCAATTGATAACGATGCCGCGTTTTTGTAGCGATCCAATACCATTCATTTTCGCGCGTCGTGGTATATGCAAAATCGGGACGCATCTCGCGCGTCGTTTCGGTAAATGCCTTCCAACTGTACCACGTCAATGGATCGAGCGGCGCGAGCAAGCGCGCAATAAAGCGCCGCGCCGCGCCGATCTCGTGCGTCAAATCAAGCGGCGCCAGCTGGTTGCCAATAAAACGCATCAGCGTCAACGAAGCGCGCGTCGCCGTGCGTTGCAAATCATCAAACGCCACCGCACCGGCGCACCAGCTTTTCCACAGCAACTGGGTTTGATCGTCGGGCGTTAGCAAACGCCACTGCTCCAGAGTTTCGTCGTTGAGCGTCGCGCGTCCGTCCTTGCTGGGCTGGACTAGTTGCAACGCAAAGAGCATCTCGGCGAACCAACCTGCGCCCTCGCGCGATACGCCGATCAATGCCGTCAACACATCCAACGTGTCGTCAGTCCAAAACGCAGGCAAAGGAATGGAGAAATCGTGTTGGTTGAGATATTTGCTCTTGGACAACGGCGCAACTTCCGCCGGGTCATAATCCCATTCACCGATATAGGGCAAACGATCCAGGTTGACATCATGCAAACGCGGACGCACTTGCAGTGGTTCGCGCGCGGCAAATTCGATCACGGCGTCGAATACGGTCAACACGGGTTGCGGTTCACCGATCCGCAACTGGGAAATTTTTTCCGTCGGATACAATTTGATTTTCGGTGTATAAACTGGAAGCTGATCCGCGGCGAGATAAGGCGACCAATGATAATGCAAAAATCCGCTTTCGCGCGTGCAGGGAAACAACAACCCGGCAGTTTGCAAGCCCGCGTACGCGGCATTGAGCCGCTCCAAATTATTGCCACTGCGTTTTTTCCAAACGGCGTTGATCTGCACGGGCAATAATTCGCCTTCCAATCCATAGAGCGTATTGGCGAGTTTGAGCAGTTGCTCTTCTTCCGGCGTAAAACCAACTTCGAGCGGGGAGGCCGCTGCCAGCCATTTGGCGAGTTGGGCAGTCATCGCATCGCGCGCTTTCGATTCAAATTTCCAGCCGCGTCGTTTGGCAATTGCTTGGAGTTGGCTCACCGACAGATCGCTCAAATACTCGTTCAATTGCGCGCGGCGTTGATCGTTGGCAAACACTTGCAGGGCGGGTGCGGCTTGCGCTAAATTTTGCGGTGGCGCGGTTTCGATTGATTTGAGCAGAGCGGCAAGTTGCGGATCGGCAAGTTGCTCGCGCGCCGCTGGGTTCTGGTTGATCAGTTGAATAAACTCGCCGGGAGTCTGCGGTAAAAATGTGGCGGATTCATAAATGTACGCAAACATCAACGCCGCAATGTGTTCGCAATTAGGACTGACCTGGCGCGCGTGGTTGCTCTCGGAACACGAGTTGGACCAATCCTCCAGGTTAAGCACCACCGGCAATAATGCCGCGCCGTTTTGGATCGTCGCGTGAATACTCTGACCATCGAACGAGCGTTGCGTAACGGCACGATTAAAAAAGAGGGCGCGTCCCAGCTTTGCATTACGGTCGCCGCACAATTCCGGCACATCCTCTTCAACCATATCCGACTCGGCATTAAAATCATCGTCCGAGAATTCTGGTTCGAAATCGGCATAACGCTGTGGCGGCTTGCGTTTCATCCAGTCACATCCTCCAACGACGCGGGCAATGCGCGCGGCGCAACGATCTGCGCTTGGCCCGCAAACATCGCTGGCATAAAATCGGCGATTTCGTTCGCGTAAAAAATATCATACCGATACCCTTGCTCGGTTAAAAACATTTGCCGATGCGCCGAGTAATCTTGATCGATCGTGTCGTGGCTGACGAGCGCGTAAAAATGTGCGAGCAAGCCGCTTTTCTTCGGACGCAAAATGCGACCCAGGCGTTGCGCCTCTTCCTGGCGCGAGCCGAACGTGCCAGAGACCTGGATCGCCACATTCGCATCCGGCAAGTCAATTGAAAAGTTGGCAACCTTGGAAACGACCAACTGCTTGAGTTCGCCGCGCCGCAATTGATCGAAAAGTTTTTCGCGTTCGCGCACAGGTGTTTCACCGGTGATGAGCGGCGCATCAAGCATCTCCGATAGTTTATGCAGTTGCGCGAGATACACGCCGATCACCAAAACCGTGTCGTCCTTGTGCTTGCGAAGCAGATCACGCACGAGATCGACTTTCGCCGGGTTCTCCGCCGCGAGCCGATATTTTTCCGAATCGGCGGCAAGCGCGTATTCCATGCGGCGGTCTTCGGGCAGTGGCACGCGAATCTCGTGGCATTCCGCCGTGGCGATCCAGCCTTGTTGTTCCAACTGTTTCCACGGCACATCATATTTTTTCGGACCGACGAGCGTGAACACATCGCCTTCGTGACCATCTTCGCGCACAAGCGTCGCAGTCATGCCCAAGCGACGCCGCGCTTGAATTTCGGCGGTGATGCGAAAAACCGGGGCGGGCAAGAGATGCACTTCGTCGTAAATGATCAAGCCCCAATCGAGCTGATCGAAAATAGCAAAGTGTGGAAACTCGTCGCGCAAGGTTTTATGCGGACCTGGCGTGCGTAATTTGCGCGGATGGTACGTCAGCACTTGGTACGTCGCCACGGTGATGGGGCGAATATCTTTCGACTGTCCACTGTATTCGCCGATCTGCTCCGGCGTGATCGTCGTCTTGTCCAGGATTTCGGCGATCCACTGGCGCGCGGCAACTGTGTTCGTCGTGAGAATCAGCGTGGCGACCTGGTGTTTTTGCATCGCCGCAAGTCCGACAATGGTTTTACCCGCGCCGCACGGCAAAACGATCACGCCACTGCCGCCGGTGGGTCCGCCGCCCGCGTAAAAAATCTCGGCGGCTTCGGTTTGATAGTGGCGCAAAGTAAACGGCTCGCCGCTATTCACGCAGGTTTCGCGCAGTGTGATCGCGAGTTGCGTGCCTTGAGCATAACCCGCCAAGTCTTCCGCCGGATAACCGACCTGGAGCAACATTTGCTTGATGCGTCCGCGATCTCCCGCCGCAATCTCAAACTGGGTCGCGCTGAGCTTGGCGCGAATGAGCGGCGCAATAAACTTGTGCCGCCCCAGTTCCGCCATTAATGCCGTGTCGTCAGAAACCAACACGAGTTTGCCGTTTTCCAAAACGAGGCGTACACGCCCATACCGCGAAATAGCATCCGTAATGTCTACGCGCACATTATCCGGCAAGGGATATTTCGCCAAGCACGTGAGATCGTCGAGGATTTTTTGCGCGGTCAAACCCGCCGCCGCCGCGTTCCACAACGACAGTGGCGTGAGACGATAGGTGTGAATATGCTCCGGCGATTTTTCCAGTTCGGCGAAACGCGCGAGCGCATCACGCGCATCCGCGTAGAGCGGGCTATCTACTTCAAGCAAGATGGTTTTATCGCCCTGGATGATGATGGGGTTTTGGGGATTAAATTGCATCGAACCACCTTTCACGGTTGTGCTATGGTGAACCGTTTTATTTTTATCACCAATACGAAAGAGTGTCAATTGATCAAGCGCGGCGCAATGGCGCGAGCGTTCACGGCAACAATATTTTGTGCTACAATATCATTGTCGTTGACGCGCCAGCAGTCAGCTGAATCTCTGAAACCAACCGCTCGCGCAACTTACATTTAAGGAGCAAAATGAAATTGACTCAATTGAAGCAACTCGGTTATATCACGGGTGTCATCCTCGCCGGCTTGATCCTCACCGCGTGCGGCAACGCGACGGTCACGCCAACCCCCAACATCAATCGCGCGCCGCAACCTACGCTGGCACCGGCAAGCCAAGTCCAGCCAACGCTTGCCGCGCCGACTGCCGCAGTCATCAGTACGCCAACGCCTGTTGCCAATTCGAGCGATCCCAAAATCGTTGTCGCGAACGCGCTCGCGGTCATGTCTACCAAAGCGTACCGCCAACGCATTCAGATCGGCATCGGCGACGGCAAGCCAACCACCGCCACCATCGTCGAGTTCGTGCCGCCGGATCGCACGCGCAGTAAAACCGAAGGCGAGGATTGGTCGTCGCTAAACATCGGCGCAAAACACTATATCCTGCAAAGCGGCAAATGGATCGAAAGTAAAGGTTCCGCGCCGGATATCGGCGCGGAGATCCAGCGGCAATTGGTTGATGGGGTAAACCAAGGCACTTTTGCCATCACCCCGTTGGGCACGGAGACGCTGGGAGGCGCGCCGACAGCAGTTTATCAAGTCAACGGCACAATGACCATTGTCACCGACATTAAAAATACCAAAGTCAGCATGACGATGAAAGACGCAAATAAATTGTGGATTCGCGCGACGGATGGGTTAATCGTCAAACAATCAAGCCAGGTTGAGAGCGGCGGCTTGTCCACGAACGGCACATCCACCTACGAATATGATCCCACGATCACAATTGATGCGCCGTAAACCAATGCACCCATAAAAAACCAGGCATGGCATTATTTGAAGATCGGGCGACAAAAAAGCGGACGAGGAAAAATCCTCGTCCGCTTGGTTTTTAGGTTGGCGTGCGTTCGGGACCATGATCGCGGAGCAGGTTCATAAAGCGAGCAATGATTTGAAGATTGACGCCGTCACACGTCTGCAAATGATCCCATGCCGTCAGGGATACGCGATACGGCATGGTGGGAAGCGGCGACAAGATCATTTTCCACGGGTTCTGCTGAACAAACGTCGTCAACTGTTGAATCTCGCTCGGCGCAATTCCGTTATAGTGAATAATCACGTAACCGTGTTCCATGCTATGCACTTCGCGCGTCGCCGGAATCAGATCGGTATAAATTCCGGCGTCGTACGGATTGGGATCATGACTGCCAGAAGTCGGCGGATTGGAATTATATTTGACGGTTTCCCCAGGTTGCAAGTGCGCGTTGCCTTCGTCTGGCAAAAGCTGAATCTCACTGCACTGCACATTTGGATTCGCCGCCGCGCTAATCGCTGGCGGAGGTTGATTCGCAAAAACTGCAATCGCCCCCGCGATCAGAATGACCGCCACCGCCCCAACACCCAGATAGATCAAACGCCGATTTTTTTGCTTGGCGCGTTTTGCCTCATGCCGTGATCCATTTTTCTTTCGATTCGCCATCGCTCCTCCTCAACACACGCAGAACCGCGTGACCGTTGCCCGAATGGCGCGGACTATATCACAGATCAGCCGGAGTAGCATAAAATTTTTGTTAATCTTGACAACGTAAACTATCAAACCAGCTACTCTGATAAAAATGGACACGGAATAATCCGTGTCCAGCGTTGACTGTTTATCCTTCCGTGCGCAAACGATAACCCACGCCCGGTTCGGTTAGCACGTACCGCGGACGCGCCGGGTCTTGTTCAACTTTGCGGCGCAGGTTGCTAATGTTGACGCGAAGCAGGTGCGTCTCTTGCTCATAACTCACGCCCCACACGGCGCGCAATAATTGATGATGCGTGATCACTTTGCCGGCGTTTGTCACCAGCACGCGCAATAAATCATATTCGGTGGGAGTCAACTGCGTTTCCACGCCTGCTACCGTCACAAGCCGCCGCGTCAAATCCACCACCAAGTCACCGACCGTAAACACGGGTGTATCGTTCGCCGGAGCCACCCGCCGCATCGCCACGCGCATCCGCGCCAGCAATTCACCAATGCCAAAGGGCTTGGTGAGATAATCATCCGCCCCAGCATCCAGCGCGGCAATCTTGTCTTGTTCGTGTTCACGCACCGATAAAATAATGATTGGAATTTTCGACCATTCGCGCAATTGCCGCGTCACCGCAAGCCCATCCAGATCAGGCAAGCCCAGATCGAGGATGATCAAATCGGGGCGTTGCGCGATCACCGCGGCCAGCGCACTCCGCCCATTCTCCGCCTCAAAGACCTGGTATGCATGCGCGGCTAATGACACGCGCAAAAATTTGCGAATGGATGCTTCGTCATCCACGACCAGCACTCGCATTCCCGAATCGGTCACGCGCTCACTCCTTGTTTAGCGGCAACCGAAACGTGACCACCGTGCCGCCACCATTCCGATTTTCCGCATGGATGGTTCCGCCATGCGCCTCGATAATGCCTTTACAGATCGCCAGCCCCAACCCGGTTCCGCTCACGCCATCCGGACGTTGCACACGATAAAATTTATCGAACACCCGCGCGAGGTCTGCCGTCGGAATACCCACCCCGCGATCCGCAATCGCAATCTCCAAGTTGGCGCTGACAATCTGCGCGCGCACATCAAGCGGCGTATCGGGCGGCGCGTACTTGGCGGCATTGTCGAGCAAGTTGACCAGCACTTGAACGATCAACACAAAATCCATTGGCACAAGCGGCAAACCCGTGGGCACTTGGACTTGGACTGGATGATCGTGCAAACCCAGGTTCAGCCGATCGAGCGCAGAACCGATCACATCTTGCACATCACACGGCTCTTGCGCCACCCGCATCGCCCCGGCTTCGACGCGCGTCATATCGAGCAAATTACCCACCAGGTGATTCAGCCGCGTCGCTTCCTCGAACGCGGTCTCAAGCAAACTCTGGCGCGTGCCGGCATCCAAGGTTACGCCATCTTCAAGCAAACTCGACAATGCGCCGGTGATCGCAACGAGCGGGGTCCGCAAATCATGCGAGATCGAATTGAGCAAAGCCGTTTGCAATTTTTCAGTCGCTTGCAAGAGCTGGGTTTGCCGCGCCTGCTCCGCCAACTGTGCGCGCTCAATCGCAACCGCCGTCTGGCTGGCAAACGATTCAAGCAAGCGGCGCTGGGGCGGCGCAAGATGCGCGTCCGGGTTGGCGGGCTTGACCCCCAGGACGCCGACCACCCCGCGCGATGTTTTCAGCGGCAGGTAATGCACCGCGGCGGCAGGCAAAGTGGCCGTGCCGCGCCCCGCCGGTTCGCCATGTTGGTACGCCCACACCGCGACGGCGAGTTCATTTTCGCTGAGCGCAAAACCAGGACTGGACACACGTGGTTTCAACGTTTCGCCATGCGGCAACAGAATCACAATGTCACGGCTAAAAGTGCGGCTGGTGTGCGTGAGCGCGGCGCGCAAAATTTCTTCAATTCCACTCGTCGCGGCAAGCTCGCGCGTAAACTCGTACAACTCGATGGTTTGGGCTTCGCGTTGTTGCGCGGCATCGGCTTGTTCGCGCACGCGCACCGTCAGGTTGCTGATCGCCAAACTGACAATCAGCAAGCCCGCAAACGTGAGCATGTATTGCGTATCGCTCACGGCAAACGTAAATGCCGGCGGCACAAAGAAAAAATCGAGCGCGAGGACGCCCGCAATCGCGGCAACAATCGAAGGCCCGCGGCCCAGGTAGATCGCGGCAACGACGACCGCGACAAGGTACAGCATCACGAGATTCGCCGGATCGATCACGGTGTGCACCGGATAACCCAGGAGGGTGGCAAATGCCACCAGAGCCAGCCCCAGCGCATAACGGCGCAACGGACGATGCGGTTGCCAGGATTGGCGTCGGCTCTCGCTGGCAGACGCAGGTTCCGATTCACCGCTGATCACATAGACATCAATGTTGCCGCTCTGCCGAATGAGCTGATCCACAACCGAGCCGCGCACTAGTTCAAGCCAGCGCGAACGTACTGGCTTGCCGGCGATGATCTTGGTAATGTTGTGCGCCCGCGCATACTGCAAAATCGTTTCGGCGACAGCAAAGCTCGGCACAGTGAGAACCTGGGCGTCCAGCTCTTCCGCAAGTTGGAGCATCTTGGCAATGCGGTCGCGTTGCGCTTGCGCAAGCCGCACGTGTCCCGGCACTTCGACGTAAACCGCGAACCATTCTGCGTCCAATTCTTCCGCCAGCCGCCGCGCCGTGCGAATCAACCGCTCGCTCAACGCGCCGGGACTGACACAGACGAGCAAGCGTTCCGTCGCCGCCCAAGGTCCATTAATCGCACGCGTTTGCATATACGCGCGCATCTGATCGTCCACGCGATTCGCGGTGCGGCGCAACGCCATTTCACGGAGCGCACTCAAATTGCCTTTGCGGAAAAATTTTTCGATGGCGCGCGCGGCTTGCGCTGGCACATAAACCTTGCCGTCCTTTAACCGCTGGAGCAATTCGTCCGGCGCGAGATCGATCAATTCAATTTCGCTCGCCTCGTCAATCACACGGTCGGGAATTGTTTCATGGACGATCACGCCAGTGATTTGCGCGACGACGTCGTTGAGACTTTCGAGGTGCTGGACGTTGAGCGTGGTGTACACGTCAATGCCCGCGGCAAGTAATTCTTCCACATCGAGATAACGTTTGGGGTGACGCGACCCAGGCGCGTTCGTGTGCGCGAGTTCGTCTACAAGCGCCAGTTGCGGCTTGCGCGCCAGCACCGCATCCACATCCATTTCGGTCAGCCATCTGCCGCGATACTCGAGCGTGTGGCGCGGCAAAATTTCAAAACCTTGGACGAGCGCTTCGGTCTCTGGGCGCTTGTGCGTTTCAATGTAACCGATCACCACGTCCACGCGATCCGCCAAGCGCGTCCGCGCAGATTCGAGCATCGCATACGTTTTGCCGACACCCGCCGCATAACCGAGAAAGATTTTCAGTTTGCCGCGCGTTTGCACTTGTTCTTCCGCTTGCACGCGCGCGAGCAATTCATCCGGATTGGGTCGCTGAGCATCCATAAATCAAAAACGCACCGCCAGTTAGGGTTTTAGCGCGTCCAACGCCAGATTTAATTGTAACACATTTACGCGCGGCTCGCCGAACACGCCAAATTGCCGATCCGCCGTCGCGCGATTGACGAGTTCACGCACTGTGGACTCGGTCAAACCACGCGCGCGCGCAACCCGCGACAATTGATACAACGCGGCGGCAACGCTGATGTCCGGATCGAGGCCACTGCCCGACGCGGTGACCAGGTCAACTGGAATCAGCGCCGTGTTCTGTGGATCGGCTTGGTGCAACGCGGCGATGCGCGCCTGTGCCGCTTGCACCAGCGCATCATTCGATGGCCCCAGGTTCGAGCCAGACGAAGCGGCGGCATTGTAGGCAAAGAGCGCCGTCGCGGACAAGCGCCCCCAAAAGTATTTGGGATCAGCGAACGGCTGACCAATCAATGCCGAGCCGCGCACCTGGTTGTTCTGAATCAGCAGACTGCCGTTGGCTTGATTCGGAAAAATAATTTGCGCGATACCCGTAATCGCGAGTGGATACGCAATGCCGGTGAGAGCAGACAACAGGATCAGAATAATGATTGCCGGACGGAGTTGCGCGAACATTCAATTTTTCCTTTCTTGAAAAAATCTAGGATCGCTGTCATCTGGCGGCAATTCGGGTTGCGCGGCAGAGTCACTTGGCGGATACACCTCAATGTGAAATTCGCCCGTCTCGGTCTGATCCAATTCGTTTTCCGCAATTGCCGCCAGATTGAAATGAATCCATGCCAACATCGCGCCAAAAAAAGCCAGGACAATCACGATGTCGGTAATCTCATGCGCAGGATTCGACGCGCCATCCCGGCTTTCCAAAATGAGCAAACCCAACATTCCCAACAACAGCACAAACAATACCCACCAAGCAGGCGAGCGCGTTTTTCTACTCATTCCATCTCCTTAAACCAATCGCAACGCCACAAGCAACAGATCAATCAATTTGATGCCAATGAATGGCGCGATCAAACCACCGAGGCCATAGATCAATAAATTGTCGCGCAGTAGTTGCGCCGCGCCGACCGCGCGATACGGCACGCCACGCAGAGCCAGTGGAATTAACGCGATGATGATGAGCGCGTTGAAAATGACCGCCGACAGGATAGCGCTTTGCGGCGTCGCGAGTTGCATAAAGTTGAGTGTGCCTAGCACCGGATACGTGGAAGCGAACGCGGCGGGAATGATTGCAAAATATTTTGACACATCATTCGCAATGCTAAAGGTTGTCAACGCGCCGCGCGTCATCAACAACTGTTTGCCGATCTCGACAATCTCGATCAACTTGGTTGGGTTGCTATCCAAGTCCACCATGTTCGCGGCTTCGCGCGCCGGTTGCGTCCCGGTATTCATCGCTACCGCCACATCAGCTTGCGCGAGCGCGGGCGCGTCATTCGTGCCATCGCCTGTCATCGCCACCAGCCGCCCATCGGTTTGATAATTGCGAATCAATTTTAATTTTGTTTCCGGCGTGGCTTGCGCCAGGAAATCATCCACGCCCGCTTCCGCGGCAATCGTCGCGGCAGTCAGCGGATTGTCACCGGTGATCATCACGGTCTTGATGCCCATTTTGCGCAGTTGCGCAAAGCGTTCATTGATGCCGCCTTTGACAATATCCTTGAGATAGATCACGCCGAGCGCATCGCCATTGCTTGCGACGACGAGCGGTGTGCCGCCCGCCCGCGCGATGGTATCCACACTCGCGCGTAATTCCGGCGGCACGAGCTTGCCTTGCTGTTGCATATACGCCACCATGGTGTCGGGCGCGCCTTTGCGAATGTGCGTGCCGTCCAGATCAACCCCGCTCATGCGCGTTTGCGCGGAAAAGGGAATAAAGTGCGCGGCTTGCGAAGCCAGGTCGCGCGCGCGCAAACCATATTGTTCTTTTGCCAGGACGACGATACTGCGTCCTTCCGGCGTTTCATCGGCAAGCGAAGAAAGTTGCGCGGCTTGGGCGAGCGTTGCCGCATCTGTGCCATGCGTCGGGATCAACTCGACCGCTTGGCGGTTGCCCAGCGTAATCGTCCCGGTTTTGTCGAGCAGTAACACGTCCACATCACCCGCCGCTTCGACCGCGCGACCGGACAGCGCAATCACGTTGCGCCGAATCAAGCGATCCATCCCGGCGATCCCAATGGCAGGCAAGAGTCCGCCAATCGTCGTCGGGATCAGGCAAACGAGAAGCGCGATCAACACGGTGATTGTGATCGGCGTGCCTTGTTTTGCCGCCTCGACACTGTACGCCGAAAACGGCAACAGCGTCACGCACACACCAAGAAAAATAATCGTAAACGCGGCAAGCAAAATATTCAACGCGATTTCGTTCGGCGTCTTTTGGCGTTTCGCGCCTTCGATCAAACTAATCATCCGATCCAAAAACCCTTCCCCGGGTTTCGCACTAATCCGCACGATCAGCCAGTCGGACAAGACGCGCGTGCCGCCAGTGACCGCACTGCGGTCGCCACCCGATTCGCGAATCACGGGCGCACTCTCACCGGTGACGGCACTCTCATCAACGGAGGCAATCCCTTCGACAACTTCGCCGTCGGCGGGAATCGTATCGCCGGCTTCGACAATAAAGAAATCGTTTTGTTGCAACATTGCCGACGAAACAATTTCGACGGGAGCATCGCGTTTAGGCGCGCGAATTTTTTTGGCTTGCGTTTCGCGCCGCGTGCGGCGAAGCGCGTCGGCTTGCGCCTTGCCACGTCCCTCGGCGAGTGCTTCGGCAAAATTTGCAAACAGCACAGTGAACCAGAGCCACGCGGCAATCGCGGCGATGAACGGGGTCGGCGCTTCACCTTGACCCAGGAGCGCTTGCGCGAACAAGAGCGTTGTCAGCACGCTCCCGATCTCGACGACAAACATCACTGGGTTACGCGCCATGCCGCGCGGATCAAGTTTCGCGAATGAATCCACGATGGCGCGATAATAAATATTCGTCTGGGTAAACGTTTCTTTTTTAGGCATAAAAAAATTCTCGTTAAACCAATTCCCTTTAGGGTTGGTAGTTTATTTGAACAGCATCAGATGCTCGACGATGGGGCCGAGCGCGAGCGCGGGAATAAAATTCAACGCGCCAACGATCACAAAGACGGCAATGAGCCAGCCGATGAACAAGCCACCCGTTGTCGGCAAAGTCCCCGCGCCTGCGGGCACGTGCTTTTTTCGCGCTAATGCTCCGGCAAGCGCGAGCGTTGGAATCGCCAACCAAAATCGTCCCAGGAACATGGCGATGGCGCCGGTGACATTGTAGAATAGCGTGTTGCCATTCAACCCGGCAAAGGCACTGCCGTTGTTATTTGCTTGCGATGTGAACGCATAGAGAATTTCGCTCAAACCATGCGGGCCTGGGTTCGACGCGCCCGCTTTGCCAGGATCGGTTACAACGGCGAGCGCGGTAAACAACAGCACGGTGAGCGGCATGATCAAAATCAACAGCGCCGCCATCTTCATCTCAAAGATTTCGATCTTTTTGCCGAGATATTCTGGTGTACGTCCGACCATCAACCCGGCGATAAACACCGCGACGATGACAAACGCAAAAATGCCATATAGCCCGGACCCAACGCCACCCAGGATCACTTCGCCGAGGTGCATCATGACGAGTTGCACAAATCCGCCAAGCGGCGTAAACGAATCATGCATCGAATTGACAGCGCCGGTAGACGTGGCGGTCGTGACCGTCGCAAACAGCGCACTGCGCGCGATGCCAAAGCGCACCTCTTTGCCTTCCAAGTTGCCGCCAAGATTCGTATCGCTTGCCGTTTGATCCACGCCGAGCACCGCCAGGTGCGGGTTGCCAGCGGCTTCGGCGGAATACGCCAAGCCGACGAACACAACCAGGACGATAAGCATTGCGGCGAGCAACGCCCAACCTTGCCGCGTATCGCCAACCATTTTGCCAAAGGTGTACGTCAGCGCTGCGGCAATCGCGCTTTCGGACAAGATCAAAATAAAATCGGTGAATGGCGTTGGGTTCTCAAACGGGTGCGCGGCATTCGCGTTAAAAAAACCGCCGCCGTTTGTGCCAAGATGTTTGATCGCAACCTGGGACGCGACGGGTCCGAGCGCGAGCGTTTGCTGGGTCACCGCGTTACCATGAGCATCCTGAGTCGGTTGCACCAGCGGCACGGTCTGCGCCGCCGTAAATGTTTGGACAACGCCCTGGCTCACCAGTCCAAGCGCGAGAACAATTGCCAGCGGCAACAAAATGTAGAGCGTCGTGCGCGTTAGGTCTACCCAAAAGTTGCCGATGGTTTGCGCAGTGTGTCTTTGCAAGCCACGAATGAACGCAATCAGAATCGCCATGCCGGTTGCGGCGGACATGAAATTTTGTACCGTCAGACCAAGCATCTGCGTCAGAAAACTCAGCGTCGTTTCACCAGCATAATTCTGCCAGTTCGTATTCGTCGTGAAACTCGTCGCGGTGTTGAATGCCAGGTCAGGCGCGACTGCGCCAAAACCCTGCGGATTCAACGGCAAGACGCCCTGCAAGCGTTCGAGCGCGTAGAGCGTGATCATACCTGCCGCGCTGAACAACAACATGGCGACGGTGTACGTTTTCCAATCCATCTCCACATCCGCGCGCACGCCCGCCAGCCGATAGATCACACGCTCGATGGGGCGCACCACCGGATCGAACCAGGTTCGCTCGCCTTGATAGACGTGCGCCATGTACGCGCCAAGTGGTTTGACGAGCAACACGAGCGCAACCAAATACACACCAATTTGAAGCCAACCTGAAATTGTCATTTGAACCACTCTGGTTTCAAGAGCGCGAGAAATAAATATACGAACAAGCCCAGCACAATCAGGCCCGCCAGCAGATACAACGCGCTCATATTTTTTGCTCCATCAAACGCGCGCACACGGCAAGCAAGCCGCCGCTCACAATGAAAAACACGAGCATCAGCGCGATAAAAATTAGATCATCCATCCCATCCCTGCCTCCACCCTAGTTCTTTCGACAAAACGAGTGTATGCCAAATCATGTCAAAGGGCGGACAAGAAAAAACGCGGCAGGGTCAAGATCGTGTCAAGAAAAAACGGCGGACGAGATTCCTCTCGTCCGCCGTTTGCACACCCAATTGAAACGTTGGTTTTACACCAGCCCACGCGCCATCGCCCAGCCCAACGCGGTGAGCGTCAACCCATTGCGAATTTCGTTGCGCGCGATCATACCGCGAATTTCGTCTGGCGCGAACCAGCGCAAGCCGATCACTTCATTCGTATCCTGAATTTCACCCGCGCGCGTAACGCCGCGCGCCACGAATGCGTGAAATGTTTGGTTGCTCGATCCTTGCGATGGGTAATACTGTCCCAAGTACTCTAATGCGGCGGCGCGATGCCCGGTTTCTTCCATTAACTCGCGTTCAATCGCCTGCGCTGGAGTTTCGCCCGCGTCAATTTTGCCCGCCGGAATTTCCCAGCCGCGCGTATCCGTTTGAAAGCGATAGTGATCGATCAATAAAATTTTACCGTCCGCCGCCAGCGGCACAACGCCGGACGCTTGAAATTTGTAATCGAGGAAATGCACGCCGCGCAAGATTTCGCCGTCGGGCAAACGCAAATCCACCAGGTCGAGATCGATCCAACCGTGACTGTCATACACCTTGCGCCGCGCCAGCACCTGCCAATGTTTGGATGTATCCATCATTGCTCCTGGGTTGACATGCAATTGACCAATTGCGGCAAGACCGCGCCCGCTTTGCCGCGAATCGCCGCGTCCGCCAACTCAGATAACGCAGTGGCATCCGGGTTGATCTCGACGAGGTACGCGCCGTGGTCTTTGGCGACACGCGCCAGGGACGCCGCTGGTTCGACGAGCGCGGATGTGCCGATCACGAGAAACGCATCGCAGGTTTGCGCTTCGCGCCAGGCGCGCTCCAATTCCGCACGCGGTAAATTTTCGCCAAACCAAACCACGTCGGGGCGCAGATACGCGCCACAGCGCGGACATTTGAGCAAGCCATCATCCGCGACACGCGCCTGATCGCGCGCAACGAGCGTGCCTTCACGCGCGCACTTGTTGCGATCCAGGTTGCCATGCAGTTCGATCACGTCGGGACTGCCCGCGCGCGCATGCAAGCCATCAATGTTTTGCGTGACGAGAACAAAATGCGGCACGCGCCGCGCCAGGTCTGCCAGCGCCAGGTGACCTGGGTTTGGTTGCGCCGCGCGCTGGATCGAGCGCCGCCACTCGTACCACTCCCACACCAATTGGGGATTGCGCTCGAACGCGCCGACGGTTGCCAATTGCGTTTGATCGTATTTGGACCACAACCCGGTTTGCGCGTCGCGAAACGTAGGGATGCCGCTTTCAACCGAGATGCCTGCGCCAGTCAACGCGGCAATCCGCGTCGCGCGCCGCAATTGATCCGCAATGACTTGCAATTGATCAGGCATGGTGCCTCCATACAAATAGAGTGATTGGAAAAATCAATTACCCAATTACTCGATCATGGATTTATTCTGGTTTGCGCGTTTTCACGGGACGCCAGAAACTGCGAAGCAAACTCGCCACGGGCTTTTCGCTGTAATCCAAACGAAACACGCGAAAGTGATTTTCCGGCGAATCGGTTTTGAGCGGCGGATTGCCTGCCAGCCCAATCGGAAAATCGTTCAGACACCACAAGACCGAACCGCACATTTGATTATCTTGCAAGGTGGTCAGTACTTTGCGATAGTGCGTCACCTGGTCTTGCTCCGGATCGAGCGTCGCATAACCGGGTCCGCCACTCGGCAAGCCAAACTCTTCCAGCAGAACTGGTTTTTTCGTTTGCGTTTTGTAGAATTTCACCAGGTCGTCCAGCTTGTCCGCCGAATCGTAATAGTGAAAGCACCAGAAATCCATGACGTCATCCAACACGGGAAAATATTTTGCGCGCGCGCGATCAATCCAGCCGATGGTGCGGAGATGATTGGGATCAAGCGCGCGGGTCAACAACGCCAGCCGCTGGAAAAATGGAATGACGTTGGCATTGCCTACGAGCGCCAGCGCGCGATCGGGCTCGTTTTGCAAGTCCCAACACAGGACACGCGGATCGTTGACGAACGGCGGGACGATCCGCTTGAGATATTCTTCCGCAATCCAATAATTTTGCGGCAGATACATTGCCCAATCAAGACTATCAAACAAGGTAATGATAACTTGGAGACCGAGCTTACCCGCAAGATCCAAAAATTCGCGAACGTTTTTAACGTACTGCGCCAGTGGCGCGAAAAACGTCGGCGTAGGTAATGGCGTCTTGCCTTGCGTGTCCAGCGAAAAATTATAGTCTACGAAAATACGAACGACATTCGCGCCGAGTGACACGGCGAGTTGGAGTTCGCGCTCTGCGCCGCGCGCGTCCCATTCACCCAGGTTGAACGTGCGCCAGGGATGCAACCGCGGATAATAGTTGAATCCATTGATCGGAAAACGCACACCGTGATAATAGAATTGATCGCCGCGCACAGTGACCAAGTCGAGCCCGCGTAGCGTTGCGGTTGGCGTGGCAGTTGCCGTCGCGGTTGCGGTCGGCAACGCGGTGGCGGTTGACGTAGCCGTCGCTGTCGCGGTTGCCGTTACGGTGAACGATGACGTGGCGGTCGGCGTGAGCATCGGCGGCACAGGAGTTTGGGTTGGCAGAGCGCGCGCACACGCCGTCGCCACCGCGCTCGCGGAAAGCGTCGCCATCCATTTGAGAAATTGTCTGCGGGTTAACATAGCGGCGGAGATTGTAACACAGGGGTATTGAGTTGGCAAAAAAAGTAATCAGGATGCACTGCTCAAGATTCAGATGGACTGGACACTGGGCAACACCTCCTGATTACGGATTTCTGATTTTGACTATTGGCGACTGGATTTATTTGGGCGGATGTTGCGCCTGATCATAGACGCGCATAAACTCGGCGGTAAATTGTTGCGCGAGTGTCGAGTCGTCAATGATGAGCAGGTTTTCGTCGTTCTCGGTTTCCGCGTTCTGCGAAAAGTTGAAAGAGCCCAGGACAACCGTCTTGCCGTCAATGATAAATACCTTGTGGTGCATCAAATACGGATTGCCGTCTTGCCATACATCGAGCTTGGCTTGTTTCATTTTGCCGTACTCGCTGTACTGCGTTTCCGAGCCGGTATTCTCAAACACGCCGCGCACCTTGACACCGCCTTTCGCGCGCTCCAACACGGCTTGGCCTAGCGCATCGTCGGTAAACGAGAACGCCATAAAGTCAATCGTCCGCGCGGCTTGTTTCAAGCGCGCCACAATTTTTTCAGTCACGTTATCTTCGGGCGCAAAATAATTTTCGACTGCCGCGCCGCCAATCGTCAACTTGGGCGTCGTGCCGCCGGGTTTGCGCTTGGGACCAAATAATTTATCGTTGAACATTTTTTCGAACGTGACGGTATAATTGCGCGCCAACTCCACCGATGGAATCAAGATACCATTGTTATTATAGCGATAGGTGTCATTCTCGGTAAAATTCCACGAGCCCGCCCACACCGCCGCCTTGTCCACGATCACAAACTTGTCGTGCATGATCGCATTGGGATTGCCCGCCGAAATCGGAATACCGGCTTTATCCAGTTGCTTGAAGAATGAATTTTGTTTGGCGTCTTCATAGGTGTTAATGTCGGTGACCACGCGCACTGTCGCGCCGCGTTTCTTGGCATCGAGCAACGCTTGCGTGACGTTCGGCAGATCGAGTTGATAGATCGCCATATCCACGCTTTTCTTCGCCGTGTTGATAAACGCGGTGAGCTTGTCATCCAAACTGCCGTGATGATCGGCAACCTTGTCCGGATATTTCGGCGTGGTGAAATAGACTTGGTACCAGCCGCCGCCGCTCAGATCCGGTTGACCGATCGCCGGTACGGTAGTCGGTGGTTGCGCTGGCACATTGACCGTGGGCGCGCTTGGCATGAGAACAACCAAGGCAACCAGACCAGCAATGACGCAAAGGCCGAAAATGACAATGGCGCTGATTAAAATCATTTTGGTTGTGAAATTCATACGTCCTCCACTCGCCCGCATTCCCACCGTGGGTTGATGCGACGCATCACGGGTGTTTCAATTTCCAGCGCGCGCTCAGCCATTGCGTCACCAGCGCAAAGAGTTGATCGCGCGGAAGCGCCAACTGACTTGCTGGTCCCGGCGGCTCGACAGCGGCAATGGCTTCGGCGAGCGTGAGCGCGCCTGGCTTTTTCGCCAGCGTGTTCAAGGCGAGCGCGGATGTGCGCACGCGCGCAAGTTCACTCTCGATCACTTTTTTCGCGCTTGCTTCATCCTGCGCCGCGCTGGCTTGCTTGGTCAACCAATTCGCCGCCCAATCCAAAATCACTTTGGCTTCGCTGTCCGTCAAGTTCGACCGCAAGCGTTCGTCTTCGTACAGTTTTTCCACGGCAGGTTTTAATAACTGGTCGAATTGCGCCATGCTGTTTGCTCCAATTTATTTCTTGCCGAACAAGCCCCCCAGGTTTTTGAGCGCGTCTTCCGCGCCCTGAATCGCCGCGCCATTCCCAACCACCGCATCCAATTGGCTTGCGAGCGGCGCGGGCAAGCGTTCTTTCAAATAACCCAGGACCGTTTCCACCGCCGTTTGCGCTTGCGCCTCCGGCATTCCAGTTTTTTGCGCCACCAACTTGACGAGTTCGTTCATTGCAGTACTCCTTGTTTTGAGATTTGGCACAGAACGAGTGTATGCCGCTTGACCGTTTGTGTCAACCCCGAAAAACCAGACCTGCCAAGCGACTGGCCAGGTCTGGTTCGCCAATTGCCATCGCGCCAACGCAACCCGGTTTATTGCGCCAGTGCGTAAATCACAAAAAAGAGAATTCCAAAAAACGCAGCCAGCCCCAAGGTAATAAGCAAACAGCCCTTGATCCCGTGCTTGGCATAAACGTCGCCTACGCTCATAATCGTGTCAATCAAATCCAATAACCCGCCCATACCCTCCTCCTTGTAAATTCTAGTTGAGATAAAACGCGCCGCGCATCGTCCCGGCGCTTTGAAACCTAAAAAAAACAGCGCGAGAGAATATCTCTCGCGCCAACCATGACACCAGGCCTCACCCTTTCGATTCCAACATTGGAATCGCCAAACGCGGGTATCAATGTACACCAAACCAGCGAGCCGGTCAACAACAATTTTGGTACCAAATCACGAACAGAAACCTGCCGGTCTCGGAGACCGACAGGTTTGGCATTACAATAACTGATGTTACGCACTTGGGCTTGGCACCCTGAGCGGGTGGGAGAAACCCCGCCCCTATCCCGCCATCATCTTGACCACGTCGGTCACATGCTCGCGCCATTTCGGATCCAGCTCAGGTCCCGGCAACCACGCACGATCACGCGCGGCGCGAATGCGATCCTTGTATTTCACTTGCAAACGCGCGGCGAGGATCGCATCGTCGCGCCCATACTTGATCACAATGCGCCCATCGTCCAAATTGATCGCCGCGAGTTTCGCACGCATCGCCGCAACCTTGAGCCGAAGCAAATACAATAAATTGTCCACCTGCTCCGGCGGCTTGCCAAATCGATCCGCCAACTCTTTTGCAATTTCTTCAATCTGCGTGTGCGTGCGAATATCCGCGAGCCGCCGATACAACCGCAAACGCAAGCCGGATTCCGGCACATACTCTTCCGGCAATTGCGCTTGAATCGGCAAATCAATGATCGGCGCGAGACCCAGGTCGGCATCGCCGTTCGACAGTTGAGTCGTGCCGCTTGGCGCTTTCAACTTGGACGATTCCACCGCACTGGCAAGCAAGCGGCAATATAAATCAAAACCAACATCGGCGATATGCCCCGATTGCCGTGCGCCCAGAATATCGCCCGCGCCGCGAATTTCGAGATCGCGCATCGCGATCTGAAAACCCGCGCCCAGCTCGCTTGCTTCAGCAATCGAAGTTAATCGCTCGCGCGCTTCATCGGACAATGGGTGATTTTTTTCGTACAAGAAATACGAATACGCGCGCGCCGCGCTTCGCCCAACACGCCCGCGCAACTGGTACAACTGCGCCAAGCCAAACTTGTCGGCGTGATTGACGACGAGCGTGTTCGCGTTCGGAATATCAATCCCGCTTTCAATGATCGTCGTGCAGACCAACACATCGTACTTGCCGGTCGAAAATTCCAGCATCACTTGTTCAAGTTGTCCCTCGCCCATTTGCCCGTGGCCCACGACGACGTTCGCTTCCGGTACGAGTTTGCGAATTTGCTCGGCGATGATGTTGATGCCGCGCACGCGATTGTGGATAAAGAACACTTGCCCGCCGCGATCCATTTCGCGCAAAATCGCGTCGCGTACCAAGCCTTCGTCGTACTCGGCGACATAGGTGCGAATCGGTAAACGATCCTCCGGCGGCGTTTCAATCGTAGACATATCGCGCGCGCCAGAGAGCGACAAGTACAATGTGCGCGGAATCGGCGTCGCGGTCAACGTCAACACGTCCACCTGTTGTTTGAGCTGTTTCAATTTTTCTTTATGCACCACGCCAAAACGTTGCTCTTCGTCAATGATCAGCAAACCCAGGTCTTTGAATTGCACGTCGTCGGACAGCAAGCGATGCGTGCCGATCAAAATATCCACACCGCCTGTGCCAACTTTTTCGATAATCTCGCGCTGTTCCTTGTCCGAACGAAACCGCGACAGCATTTCGACGGTGAGCGGAAACGGCGCGAGCCGTTCACTGAACGAATTGAAATGTTGTTGCGCCAGGACTGTGGTTGGAACCAGGATCGCCACTTGCTTGCCATCCATCGCCGCTTTGAACGCCGCGCGCAACGCCACCTCGGTCTTGCCATAGCCCACATCACCGACGACCAAGCGATCCATGGGCCGCGCGCGTTCCATATCTGCCTTGACCGCGTCAATCGCGTGCAATTGATCTTCCGTTTCCACATACGGAAACGCGGCTTCGAGTTCGTGTTGCCAGGTATTGTCCGGCGCAAACGCGTGACCCGACACCACTTCGCGCGCGGCGTAAAGTTCGAGCAACTCATCCGCAATATCGGCAACCGCTTGGCGTGTGCGCTCTTTGACTTGGGCCCATTCCGCCGTACCCAGCCGATGCAATGCGGGCGTGTGTCCACCCGGCGCAACATAGCGGCTCAAGCGATCAATCTGATGCACCGGTACATACAACGCATCGCCATGCGCGTATTCAATTTTCAAAAATTCGCGTTCGGGTCCGTTCACCGCAAACCGGGTCAACCCGCGAAAAATTCCAATGCCGTGATCGATATGCACAATAAAATCACCGGCAACCAGGTCGGCAAAGAAGGCTTCCGGCGATGCAGTTGTTTTCGCTTTGCCGATGCGGCGTGGCTTGGGCCGCGACCAGCCGAAGAGTTCGGCATCCGTCAGCAAGAGGCAATCGGCGGTCGGCAAACGCGTGTCGTCAGCCGTCTTCGGTCTTGCATCGAGTTTCCAGCCTTCCGCTAACGCGCCTTGCACGACGATCACGTGACCTGGCTCTGGCACACTCGCCAATTGCGCAACCGGCTTGGCTAGCAGGTCGCGCTCGCGCATCAATTCCGAGAGCCGCTCCGCTTGGCGTGTGACGACAATAATGCGCGCGCCTTGATCGCGTTGCGCGAGCAGTTCATCAAGCACTTTTTTCAATTGACCGCCATAACGCGGACCCGGCGTAAACGGCAAGGTCTGCGTTTCGCCTGGCGTCGCGTAATCCAACAACAAACGTTTGCGCGATAACAATTGATCGCGGAGCGATGTCCACGCAAAATACGGCGGCGCGACATTGGCAGGCAATTCGCGCCGCGCCACCAAATCCGCGCGCACATCTTCCGCTTGCAGTTCCAGCGATTGCGCCATCGCTTCAATCTCGCTCCAGTTTTCCACGATAACCAGCCCAGCAGACGACAGGTGATCGATCAACGAGGCGGGTTGCGCGTTAAAGTATTGCAAATAAAATTCAAGGCCGCGCAACCGCCGACCATCCTCCAATGCTTCGCGATCCTGCTTGAACGCGGATTCGGCAATCGGGTGGCACGTAGACAAATCCCAGGCGGCAATTTTCGCGGCGGCTTGACTACCGTGACCTGGCAACGCTTCGCTCGCCGGAGCAATCATCATCGCCTTGAGCGCTTGCGCCGAGCGTTGCGTCGTCGGATCGAACGCGCGCATGGAATCCACTTCGTCGCCGACAAACTCGATGCGGACGGGCTGGGAATTCGAAGGGCACCACACATCGAGAATCCCGCCGCGCCGCGAGAACGTACCCGGCGCTTCGACGACCGCCGCGTATTCATAACCGAGCGATACCAGCCCCGCCAATAATTCGTTTAGATTGATTTCTTCGCCGCGTCGCAAAACGCGCATTCCGGCAACGAGTTCGGCGGGCGGCACGGTTTTCTGCATCAGCGCGCGCACCGAAGTCACGACCAGCGGCGCGGGGTTTTGCGCGAGCGCGGCAAAGGTGGCAAGCCGCGCGGCAATTGTATCCGCGCCCCAGGGAATGCGTTCGTAGAAAAGCGGATCGGGTTCGGGAAAATAGAAATTGTTCGCGGCGTCGGTTGACCAGATTCCCAGTTCGTCCGCGATCTGTTTCGCGCGATCGCTCCGCGCCGCCAGCACGACCATCGGCACATACAACGCGCGCGCCAGCGCCACCAGCATCGGCACGCGCGCTGATTCGATCACGTCCGATGTGACCGTGCGCTCCGTGCGCAACATCGTCGCGAGTTGCTTAAAGGTATCAAGATTTTCAATTAGGGGAAGTAAGCCAGATAGATTCATAGAAATTGAAAATTAAGAAATGATGTTACGCACTTGTGCTTGTCACCCTGAGCAGATTCGCCTCGCTCACTGTAAACTCCGCGAAGGGTCTCACAAGCCCAATATGAGAGATTCTTCGCTTCGCTCAGAATGACA